>WBUW01000037.1 GCA_008933495.1 Pseudorhodoplanes sp. | reverse complement strand
TGGGGCGGTGCCGGGTATTTCGCCCCGCCGCGCGAACCGCGGCGCTTACATGTGGTAAGCGCGCTCACCGTGCTCGGTGAGATCGAGACCTTCACGCTCCTTGTCGACCGTGACCCGCAGGCCAAGGATGACGCCGATGATGCCGAGAATGACGGCCGTGCTCACGCCGGACCAGACCAGCGTCAGCAGCACCGCCTTCGACTGGGCGATCATCTGGGTCGCGAGGTCGTAGTCGGCGACCTTGCCGGCGACATAGTCGAAGATGCCGGTGCCGCCGAGCGCCGGATTGACCAGGATGCCGGTGCCGAGCGCGCCGAGGATGCCGCCGACGCAGTGGACGCCGAAGACGTCGAGCGCATCGTCGTAGCCGAACAGGCTCTTCACCGCCGAGCAGAAGAACAGGCACACCACGCCGGCGATCAGGCCGAGCACGAGCGCCCCCATCGGGCCGGCAAAGCCGCTGGCGGGCGTGACGGCGACAAGTCCGGCGACACAGCCCGTGATCGCGCCGAGGATCGAAGGCTTGCCCTTCAGCACCCATTCGGCGACCATCCAGGACATGGCGGCGCCGGCGGTGGCGATGAACGAGTTCGCCATGGCAAGGGCGGCAACGCCGGTGGCTTCGAGATTGGAGCCGGCATTGAAGCCGAACCAGCCGACCCACAGCAGCGCGGCGCCGACCATCGAGAGCGTGACCGAGTGGGGCGGCATCAATTCCCTGCCGAAGCCGGTGCGCTTGCCGACCATGATGGCGGCCACCAGACCGGCGATGCCGGAATTGATGTGCACCACGGTGCCGCCGGCAAAGTCGATCGCGCCCCACAGGAAAACCTGGCCGGCGTCGGCCATAACGGCGTCGAGCGCTTCCTGCGCCGCTTTCCTGGCGGTGTCGTCTTTCGCCGCGGCCAGCGCCTTGGCGGCCGCGTCGATGGCGTCGGGACCGGCCCAATACCAGACCATGTGCGCGATCGGGAAATAGACGAACGTCACCCAGAGCGGGATGAACAGCGCCACCGCGGAGAACTTCATGCGTTCCGCGAACGCGCCGACAATCAGCGCCGGCGTGATCGCCGCGAACGTGAGCTGGAAGCAGATATAGACCAGCTCGCTGATATTGACGCCGACGGTAAACGTGGCGGCCTTCGAATCGGCCGTGACGCCGGAGAGGAAGGCCTTGCTGAACCCGCCGAAATAGGCCGAGCCGCCGGTGAAGGAGACGCTGTAGCCGTACAGCATCCAGATGATGGTGACGATGCAGACCGCATAGAAGACGTGCATCAGCACCGACAGCATGTTCTTGGAGCGGACGAGGCCGCCATAGAACAAAGCGAGGCCCGGGATCGTCATCAGCAGCACGAGCACCGTCGAGGTCAGCATCCAGGCATTGTCGCCTTTGTTGACGGTCGGCTCGGCGGCCTGCGCGAACGCCGTTGTCGCCGCAACGGTGGCGGCAAAGAGGGCGGAGGTGAACAACCCGGCCCGGTAAGGAATCTTGAACGACATAACTTTTCTCTCCTGTCCGAAGACTTCTGGGTCGGGCTTACAGTGCCGAGGTGTCGGTTTCGCCGGTGCGGATGCGCACGGCGTGGTCAAGCGAAATGACGAAGATCTTGCCGTCGCCGATCTGGCCGGTCTTGGCCGCGCCGGTGATGGCATCGATGATCTTGTCCACCTGATCGGATGGAACGGCGACCTCGATCTTGAGCTTCGGCAGGAAGCTGACGGCGTATTCGGTGCCGCGATAGATTTCGGTGTGGCCTTTCTGACGCCCGTATCCCTTGACCTCGGTGACGGTCATGCCGTGCACCCCGATCGCGGTCAGCGCGTCGCGGACCTCGTCGAGCTTGAACGGCTTGATGACGGCCATGACGATTTTCATTGGTTCGATCCCCGTTGGCCCTCCTCGCGTGAAATTCGATTTGGGCGGTAACAACACGGCTCGGCCGCACGAAGGGGTTGCCCCGCGAGCGTTGCCGGCGCTTACGAATCAAACCGCGTGCCAGTCCGGTGAAAGCGGGCTAACGTCCTGTGAATCTTAAGATTTTGTAATTGGGTCGCCGGCCGGCCGAGATCGCGCGGGCGCGACCGCTTATTGTCGCGCCATTTCTGCCTAAAAAACGACCAGTCCGCGCACTTTGCCTTTCAGCGCGCCAGCGGACGAAAAAGAGCCCGGCAGCGGCCTGCCGGGCTCTTTCGGTAGCGATCGGGGAAACGCGTTACTGCAACGATTCGCCGTGCTGGGTGATGTCGAGGCCTTGCATTTCCTCCTGGGTATTGACCCGCAGCGGCGTCATCAGTCCGACGATCTTGAGAACCACATAGGTCATGACCCCGCTCCAGATCGCGGCGACCGCGACCCCATAGGCCTGCAGCGCGACCTGCCCGGCATTGCCCTCGATCAGGCCGGGCAGCCCGCCCGGCAATTCCGGCGTCGCCGTGATCGCGGCGGTCGCGAACACGCCGGTCAGCAGCGTGCCGATCAGGCCGCCGACGCCGTGAATGCCGAACACATCGAGCGAGTCGTCATAACCGAGCTTCTGCTTGAGCCAGGTGCAGGCCCAGAAGCAGACCGCGCCCGCCAGCACGCCGATGACCAGGCCATGCCAGGGCAGCACATAGCCGGAGGCCGGCGTGATGGTGCCCAGCCCGGCAATCGCGCCGGAAATGATGCCGAGCACCGAGGGTTTGCCGCGCGTCCACCATTCGAGCAGCATCCACACGAGCGCGCCGGCGCTGGCCGCAAGATGCGTTGCGGTAATCGCATAGACCGCGCGCGCGCCGGCGCCGAGCGCGGAGCCGCCATTGAAGCCGAACCATCCGACCCACAACAGGCCGGTGCCGATGACCGCGAGCGACAGATCGAACGGGGCAAGGTTCTCGCTGCCATAGCCGCGGCGGTTGCCGAGCACATAGGCGGCGACCAGGCCGGCGACGCCGGCATTCAGATGCACGACCAGGCCACCGGCAAAATCGAGCACGCCGGCCGCCGCCAGGAAACCGCCGCCCCACACCAGGTGCGCGATCGGGACATAGACCACGAGCAGCCAGAGCACCGAAAACCAGACGAAGGCCGAGAAGCGCATCCGGTCGGCGACCGAACCGGCGACCAGCGCGACGGTGATGACCGCGAACGTCATCTGGAACAGCATGAACAGCGCTTCCGGGATGGTCTTGGCCAGCGGGTGCGCGCCGTCTATCGTCATGCCGGCGAGGAAGAACCGGTCGAAGGTGCCGAGATAGGCGCCCTCGCCGCTGAACGCCAGCGAATAACCGACCGCCATCCAGAGCAGCGAGCCGATCATCGCCGCCGCAAGGCTTTGCGCCATGGTGGCGAGCACGTTCTTCTTGCGCACCATGCCGGCGTAAAACAGCGCAAGCCCCGGCAGCGTCATCATCAGGACGAGCGCGGTTGCGGTGGTGACCCAGACCGTGTCGGCGGGATCGATCTTGGCGGCCTGCTGGGCGAGCGCCGGCGTGGCCGTAATAGCCGAGAGCGCAACCGTAAGCGCGCTGCGGCGCATGAACGCCTGTATCATGATTTCCCCCCTGAAAAATTGGCGCGTCAGAGCGCGTCCGCGTCGGTCTCGCCGGTGCGGATGCGTACGGCCTTGTCGATGTCGATGACGAAAATCTTGCCGTCGCCGATCTGGCCGGTCTTGGCCGCCGCCGCGATCGCTTCGACCGTGGCGTTCGCGCGATCGCCCGCAACCGCGATTTCGATGCGCAGCTTGGGCAGAAAATTCACCGCATATTCGGCGCCGCGATAGATTTCGGTGTGCCCCTTCTGGCGGCCGTAACCCTTCACCTCGGTTACGGTCATGCCGCTGACCCCGAGTTTCATCAGCGCGTCGCGGACGTCCTCGAGCTTGAACGGTTTGATAATGGCGGTCACAAGTTTCATGGACGCAAGCCCCCGGTTGGCCTTTCGGCATTCAGGCCGGCGCCGGTGCGCGGTTGCGCGCGGCCGGTCGTGCCGCTGCGCACGATATAGACATCGCGGCTACAGATTAAGCGGATTTTCGCCGCCGCCCACCGCCCGCAAGTCGAACAACCGGGCAAGCGGCCCGAAACAAGGGCATCGCGCGCCGGTCAGATTTGCCGCCGCAGCCGGATCAGCCCCTCCTGCGCGACCGAGGCGACCAGCGTGCCGTCGCGCCGGTGGATCAATCCGCGCGCAAAACCGCGCCCGCCATAGAGGCTGGGGCTGTCCTGCGAATAGAGCAGCCACTCGTCCGCGCGGAACGGCCGGTGCAGCCACAGCGCATGGTCGAGGCTCGCGGCCATGAAATCCTTCTCGAACAAGGTGCGCCCGTGCTGCGCCAGCGCGGTGTCGAGCAGGGCCATGTCGGAGGCATAGGCCAGCACGCACTGATGGATGGCGGGATCGTCGGGCAGCCGGCCGGTGGTGCGGATCCAGATATGGAAACGGCCGTCCGCGATCTTCTTGCCGCGATAGCGGTCGAACTCGACGGGGCGCAACTCGATCGGCCGCTCGCGCTCATAATACTTGCGCACGGGATCGGGCATCAGCGGCAGGATGCGTTCGCGCACCTCGGTTTCGTTCGGCAAATCTTCCGGCCCGGGCACGTCGGGCATGGCGGCCTGGTGACTGTCGCCTTCCTCGTTGTTGTGGAAGGATACCGACATCGAGAAGATCGGCTGGCCGTGCTGGATCGCCTTCACGTGCCGGGTCGCAAAGCTCTTGCCGTCGCGGATGCGCTCGACATCGTAGACGATCGGCACCTTCGGATCGCCGGGCAGAAGAAAATAGGCGTGCAGGGAATGCGCGAGCCGGCCTTCCACCGTGCGGCAGGCGGCGACCAGCGCCTGGCCGATCACCTGGCCGCCGAACACGCGCTGCCAGCCGACCTGCGGCGAGCGGCCGCGGAACAGGTTCACTTCCAGCGGTTCGAGATCGAGAATGGCGAGGAGATCCTGGACGGCGGAGGACATGCAAGAGCCCGATCGGAATGATGAAAGCCATGACGACAGATGTCTGCGCCCGGCGCAAGCCGGGCCGCGCCGCCGGGCCATGCAGACATGCCATGCAGACGCGCCGTGCGGAATTGGCGCGGCGGCCGGGCGGGCGCAAGCGGGATGACCTTTCCTCGAATCGCCATCAGCTCCTTGTTTGAGCATGATCTTTTCCGAAAACCGCTACACACTTTTCGGGATCATGCTCTAGCTCCTTGTTTGAGCATGATCTTTTCCGAAAACCGCGTCGCACTTTTCGGGATCATGCTCTAGTCTGGGCCGGCACGGCGGAACGGGACAGGCATGGATCGTACGGATGTTCTGATCGGCGGCGGCGGGATGGCAGGACTTTCGCTCGCCATCGCCCTGCGGCAGGGGCTCGGCCGGCAATTTTCGGTGACGGTTGCAGACCCGGCGCTGGCGGCGGCCGCGCCCGATGCCCGCGCTTCGGCGATCGCGGCGGCGGCGCGCCGCCTGTTCGAAACCCTGGGCGTCTGGCAGGCGGTCGCGCACGAGGCGCAGCCGATCCTCGACATGATTGTCACCGATTCGCGCGTGGACGACGCCATGCGCCCGATTTTTCTCACCTTCGAAGGCGAGCTTGAGCCGGGCGAGCCGTTTGCGCACATGGTGGAGAATGCCGCGCTGATCGCAGCGCTCACCGCCAAGGCGCGCGAGCAGGGCGTCGACCTGCGCGCGACGACGGTGGCCGACTTCGCGCATGAGGCGTCGGGCATCGCCGTGACGCTCGGCGACGGCGCTACGATTGATGCGAAGCTGCTGGTGGCGGCCGACGGCGCGCGCTCGGCGATCCGCGAGCGCGCCGGCATCCGGAGCTTCGGCTGGTCCTATGGCCAGTCGGGCATCGTCACCACCGTCGCGCACGAGCGTCCGCATCACGGCCGCGCGGAAGAGCACTTCCTGCCGGCGGGACCGTTCGCCGTCCTGCCGCTGACCGGCAAGCGCGCCGCCATCGTGTGGACCGAGGAGAGCAGGGAAGCCGCGCGCATCGTCGCACTGCCGGATGCGCAATTTCATGCCGAGCTCGAAAGCCGGATCGGCCTGCATCTCGGCGAGATCACGGTGATCGGCCGGCGCCGCGCCTATCCGCTCGGCCTTTCGGTCGCGCGCAGCTTCGTTGCCGAGCGCATTGCGCTCGTCGGCGACGCCGCCCATGTCATTCACCCGATCGCCGGGCAGGGGCTGAATATGGGCTTGCGCGACGTGGCCGCGCTGGCCGAAGCGATCGTCGATCATGTGCGGCTCGGACTCGATCCCGGCAGCGCCGCGGTGCTCGAACGCTATCAGCGCTGGCGCCGCTTCGACACCATGAGCATGGGCATTGCGACCGACGGGCTGAACCGCCTGTTCTCCAACCGCTCCGACCTGCTGCGGCTTGTGCGTGACGTCGGGCTCGGCGTCGCCGACCGGCTGCCGGCGCTCAAGCGCTTCTTCATCCGCGAAGCCGCCGGCCTGACCGGCGAGGTGCCCAGGCTGCTGAGAGGCGAGGCGCTTTAGCTTTTTGTTTGAGCATGATCTTTTCGAAAAAACCGCTGCACGCTTTTCGGGATCATGCGCCGGCGCCGCGCGGTTCGTTCAATATCTTCGCGCGCCGGCCTCAGCTCAGCGGGATCGCCTCGACATGCGTGCGGAACGGCGCGCGCTTCTGCAGCGCCGCATACCAGCGCTGAAGGTGCGGCAGTTCCGGGCGCTCCGGCACCAGCGGCCAGTAGCGATAGGCCATGATCCCGACCGGGATGTCGCCCATGGTGAACTGGTCGCCTGCGACATAGGCGGTCTTGCCGAGCTGGCCGTCGAGAATCTTCATCGCCTCGGTGGTTTTCGATTGGGCGGCGGCGATGGCGGCCAGATCGCGCTTTTCTTCCGGCGTGCGGATCAGTCCCCAGAACACCGGCCCGATGGCGGGCGCGAGCACCGACAATTGCCAGTCCATCCACTGGTTGGCGCGCGCGCGCGCGCGTGCATCGCCGCCCTCGAGCTTGCCGCCGCCATGTTCGCGCGCGAGATAACGCACGATCGCGTTCGATTCCCACAGGATGAAATCGCCGTCCTGCAGGGTCGGGACGAGGCCGTTGGGATTCATGGCGAGATAGGCGGGATCGCGGTTCCGGCCGTACGATCCGCCGATATCGAAGCGTTCGTGCTCCAGCCCCAGTTCGGCAACCGCCCACATCACTTTCTGGACGTTGGACGAGTTGTGACGTCCCCACACTTTCAACATGGTTCGATACTCCGGCGATGTTCTTTGTAAGTCGGCGGGATGCGGTCAGTCGATCCGGCGCGCTTCTTCCGGCAGCATGATCGGAATGCCGTCGCGGATCGGATAGGCGAGCTTGGCGCCGCGCGAAATCAGTTCCTGCCGGGCCGCGTCGTATTCGAGCGGTCCCTTGGTCAGCGGACAGACCAGGATTTCCAGAAGCTTGGGATCGACGGTTCCCGCGGTTTCCTTGTTCACGGTCAACTCCCTGCCGCCGGCCGCTGCATCATTGCAGCGGGGTTTCGCCCGGCGCCCTGTTTTTTGCAAGCTCGATTTCGGTCACCGCGACGAGGATTTCCGCACGGGTCTTGAGATCGGGCGCTTCCAGCATCGCCTGTTTCTCGGCCGAGCCGTAGGGCGACATCATCGCGAGCGCGTTCACCAGCGCTTCGTTCGGTGCGCTCTCGATGCCGTCCCAGTCGGTCTTGAGATTGTTGGCATTGAGGAAATCCGACAGCGCCTTGAGCACGGCCTCGCGGTCGACCTCCTCCTCGCCCTTGCGCGCGATGAAGTCGCTGGCGAAGGGGGCATAGGTCACGCGGCACTGCCGGTAGGCGGTCGCCGCCGTCAATTCCTCCGCGATGCGGAAGCGCGCGATGCCGGTGAGCTGGAGGAGATAGCGGCCGTCGCCGGTCTCCGCCATCTGCGTGATGCGGCCCACGCACCCGACCTTGTAGAGATTGGGCCTCGTCTCCGGCCCGGGATTGGCGGCATCGGGCATGATCATGCCGATCAGGCGGTGACGCGAGGTGAGCGCATCGTCGACCATGGCAAGATAGCGCGGCTCGAAAATATTGAGCGGCATCTGGCCGCGCGGCAGCAGCAGCGCGCCCGGCAGCGGAAACACCGGGATCGTCTCCGGCAGGTCGGCCGGTCCCTGATAGGCCACGTTCATCGGCATCGATGTTCTCCGCGGGGATGCGCGGCGGCGCATCCGAACGTCAGGCGAACAGGACGGACGATAATCGGCGGCGACCTTCGACGGTGGCGTCGTCGGTCGGTCCCCAGGCTTCGAACAGTTGAACGAGCTGCTTGCGCGC
The DNA here is from genome assembly GCA_008933495.1 of Pseudorhodoplanes sp. Lineage (GTDB taxonomy): Bacteria > Pseudomonadota > Alphaproteobacteria > Rhizobiales > Xanthobacteraceae > Pseudorhodoplanes. The sequence continues at coordinate 4,640 of WBUW01000037.1, read as the reverse complement.
CGCGTCATCGTTCCATTTGCGGTCGCGTTTGACGATTTCGATGAGATGATCGGTGGCGGCGGTGCGCTTGCCGCTCGCATTGAGCGCGACCGCGAGATCGTAGCGCGCCTGATGGTCGGCCGGATTGGCGGCGACCCTGGCTTCCAGTTCGGCAACCGGGCCGACCGCCTGCGCCTGCTCGGCGAGATCGATGGCGGCCTTGGCGGCCGCCGCCGCGGCGTCGTTGCGCTTGGCTTCCGGGATCAGGGCGAACGCCTGCTTGGCCTGTTCGAGCGCGCCGGTGCCGACATAGCAGCGCACAAGCCCTGAGATCGCGGTCACGTCGCCGGAATCCGCCGCCAGGATCTGCGCATAGAGGTCGGCCGCGCCGGCATAGTCCTTCGCCGCCAGCGCCTCGTCCGCCGCCTTGAGCAGATCCTTCTCCGCCCCGCCGACGCGGTCCTTGATCAGCCGCTCGATGAAGGCGGTGACTTGGCTTTCCGGCAGCGCGCCCATGAAGCCGTCAACCGGCTGGCCGTTGACGAAAGCGATGACCGCGGGGATCGACTGGATGCCCATCTGGCCGGCGATGGCCGGATGCTCGTCGATGTTCATCTTGGCGAGCCTGACCTTGCCCTTGGCCGCCCGCACCACCTTTTCGAGGGCCGGCGTGAGCTGTTTGCACGGTCCGCACCAGGGCGCCCAGAAATCGACCAGCACCGGCTGCTGGCGCGAGGCGTCGATCACGTCCTTCATGAACGACTGGGTGGTGGTATCGATAACGGGCTCACCGGCGCTTCCGGCGGCAGGCGCCGCTCCACCGTTCTGCAACAAAGTCACGGAATCTCCTCGTTCCAAATCTCGTCCCAAATCCTGTCCCAAATCCTGTCCGAGGAATCGGCATGGCGCCATGCCGGCGCCGCAATGACCGGAATTCGCCCATTAAATGGCGAACGCGGCGCGAATTGCAATCGGACCCTCAGGCCGGCCCGTCGGCGGGCTCCCCGGGTGCGCCGGAAACCGCGATTATGCGCGGGCCATGGCCGGTCGCCTCCAGGAAGCGGATCAGGTCGCCGCGGGCGATCGCCGTCGTCATGGTGTTGACGAGGGGATGAAAATTCAGCGTTTCGTGCGCCATCATGGCGGCGTCGAGGACCACGGTGACGCGGCGTTCGGGGTCATTGATGGCCGAAAACGGCGTCACCGAGCCGGGCTCCACACCCAGGACGGCGCGCAACAGTTCGGCCGAACCGAACGAAAAGCGCCCCGACGCGTCCAGCACGCGATGCAGCGATTTCAGCGCGATTGGCGCGTCCTCGACCGCCACCACCAGGAACAGCCGGTCTTTCTTGTCCTTCAGGAACAGGTTCTTGGTGTGGCCGCCGGCAATCTGCCCGCGCAGGGCGCGCGACTGTTCCACAGTAAACAGCGGCGGGTGGCTGACCGTGCGGTGGGCGATACCGAGGCCGTCCAGGAACGCGAACAGGTCGTCGGAGGTGGCGGGCATGCGCGGGTTCGGTGATATGGCGGAGGGGCGGGCCGGAAACAGCCGTTTCATGCCCTGTCCCGCCGCGGTTGCAAAGGCTTGAGCCTTTTGGCATAGGAGGGCCCGCGGCGGCTGCGGCCGTCGACCCCTTTACGTCGGATGCGGGTGTAGCTCAGGGGTAGAGCACAACCTTGCCAAGGTTGGGGTCGTGGGTTCGAATCCCATCGCCCGCTCCAGTTTGCTCAACGACCGACCGTTTCACCCGCCCGGTCTCAATGGCCGGCGGCCAGCGCGCCGCGCGTGCGGGTATCGGCGGCGCCGGCAAGGCCGGCGCGCGTCACCATGATGGAATTGGCCGCGGTCATCGGCGCGCGCGTCTCGATCGCGTGCCCGCGGGCGCGCAGGGCTTCCAGCGTGGCTTCCGGAAATTCCGGCTCGACGAAGACCATATCGGGCAGCCATTGATGATGCAGGCGCGGGGCGGCGACCGCGCGGGCGACATCCATGCCGTGGTCGATGACATTGATGATTACCTGCAGCACGGTGGTGATGATGCGGCTGCCGCCGGGCGAGCCGGTGACGAGAAACGGCTTGCCGTCCTTGAGCACGACGGTGGGCGTCATCGACGACAGCGGGCGCTTGCGCGGGCCCGGCGCGTTGGCTTTTCCGCCGACCAGGCCGAAGGCGTTCGGCGCCTCGGGCCTGGCGGCGAAATCGTCGAGCTCATTGTTGAGGAGGACGCCGGTGCCGTCCGCGATAAGGCCGACGCCGTAGCTGAGATTGAGGGTGTAGGTGTTGGCGACGGCGTTGCCGAAACGATCCACCACCGAAAAATGCGTGGTGTTGTCGCCTTCGCGCACCAGCGTGCCGCCGGCGCGGATGGAACGCGCCGGCACCGCGCGCGCGGGATCGATGCTGCGGCGCCAGCGCCGGGCATGATCTTTCGAGATCAGGCGCGCCACCGGCACCGCGACGAAATCCGGATCGCCGAGATAGACCGCGCGGTCGGCATAGGCGCGCTTCATGGCCTCGATCAGCAGATGCGCGTGGTCCGGCCGCTGCGGCGGCAAGGATTTCAGCGGATAGTCTTCGAGCATGTTGAGCATCTCGATCAGGTGCACGCCGCCCGAGGACGGCGGCGGCATCGAGACGACGTCGTAACCGCGATAGCGCCCGGTCACCGGCCGGCGCTCGATCGCGCGGTAATCGCGCAGATCGTTCGCGCTCATGCGCCCGCCGGCCGCCCGCACGGCGGCGGCGATCCGCGCCGCAATCGTCCCGCGATAGAACGCGCCGGGGCCGCGCGCGGCGATGGCGGACAGGGTCGCCGCGAGATCCGCCTGCACCAGCCGGTCGCCCGCCTTCAGGGACGAGCCGTCGCTCTTGAGAAAGATTTTCGCCGACGACGGCCAGCGCGCGAACAGGCGGCGGGCGCCGTCGAGCGTATCGGCCAGGTCGCCATCGACGACAAAACCCTCGCGCGCGAGCGCGGTGGCCGGCGCGATCAGTTGCGCAAGGGTGAACCGGCCGGAGCCGTACTTGCGGTGCGCGGCGGCAAGGCCGGCGACCGTGCCGGGCACGCCGATGGCGAGGCCGGAATTGCGCGACTTGTCGGGATCGGCCTCGCCCTGGTCATCGAGAAAGACGTCGGGGGTGGTGGCCGCCGGCGCGGTCTCGCGATAGTCGATGGCGATGTTGCGGCCGCCGCGCGCGAGGTGGATCAGCATGAAGCCGCCGCCGCCGATATTGCCGGCGCGCGGATAGGTCACCGCCAGTGCAAAGCCGGTGGCGACCGCGGCATCGACGGCATTGCCGCCGTTCTTGAGGATGTCGGCCCCGATGCGGGCGGCGCGCGCCTCCTGGGCGACCACGAGACCGTATCGCGCGATGACCGGCGCCGGTTCGGGGGTCCGGGCGGCCGCCGCCTCCGCGGCGGTCAGCGCCAGGGCGAGAGCGGCAATGAGACGGCGCATCGTCAATCTCGTACCTTCGCCGGCGGCGAACCTTGTGGCCCCGGCGTGCGACCAAGATGGCGGCGCGCTTTCAACCGGCGGTCTGCTCCGATAGTTTGGCGGCATCGATTTGTCAGGCCGGCTATAACGACGCCCGGCTTCATCACGGAGATTCGACAATGACCGCTCCGGCTGCATCCCTGCCGCGCCTGCGCCTTCTGCCGTTGCTCGCTCTGCTTGCCGGCTTGCTCGTTTCCGGCTGCGGCGTCAACAATATCCCGAGCTACGAGGAACAGGCCAAGGCCAAGTGGTCCGACGTCCAGAACCAGTATCAGCGCCGCGCCGACCTCATTCCCAATCTGGTGGAGACCGTCAAAGGCTTCGCCGCGCAGGAGCGCCAGGTGCTGGAAGCGGTCATCAATGCGCGGGCGCGCGCGACCCAGGTGCAGATTTCGCCCGACATGCTGACCGATCCGGAGGCGTTCAAGCGTTTCCAGGAGGCGCAGCAGCAATTGTCCGGCGCGCTCGGCCGCCTGATCGCGACGGTCGAAAACTATCCCGACCTGAAATCGAGCCAGAATTTTCTCGCCTTGCAGTCGCAGCTCGAAGGCACCGAGAACCGGATTGCGGTCGCGCGCCGCGACTATATCGAGGCGGTGCGGCAATATAATACGGAGCTGCGCACCTTTCCCGGCGTGATCTGGGCGTCGACTTTGTTCCGCAGCCACAAGCCGATGCAGACCTTTGCGGCGGCGGAGGACGCGCAGCGCCCGCCGGCGGTGCGATTCTGACTCCATGGCACGACGCGCGCGCCTGTTTTCTCTTGTCCTCGCGTTCTGCGCGCTCATCGGTGGCGCGCAGGCGCAGACCTTGTCGTTCCCGCCGCTCAGCGGGCGGGTGGTGGACGAGGCCGGCCTGCTCGATGCCGCCACGCGCGCGGCGCTGACGCAGACGCTCGCCGATCTCGAAACGAGGTCCACCGACCAGCTCGTGGTCGTCACGCTGCGCTCGCTGCGCGGTACCTCGATCGAGGATTACGGCTACCGGCTCGGCCGCGCCTGGCAGGTCGGGCAGAAGGACAAGAACAACGGCGTGCTGCTGATCGTGGCGCCGAACGAGCGCAAGGTGCGCATCGAGGTCGGCTACGGGCTGGAAGGCACGCTGACCGACGCCATTTCCAAGTTCATCATCGAGAATTCCATCCTGCCGCGCTTCAAGGCCGG
>WBUW01000516.1 GCA_008933495.1 Pseudorhodoplanes sp. | reverse complement strand
GTCTTGCGATCCGATGCCAAAAGCTTTCCCTGTGCACCCGGTCGGGAATATTTTCCTAATAACCGGCGCCCTATCAAACCAGATTTTGCCAGCCCAGGTGCAGGCCGAGCAGCAGCCCGACGAACAGCCAGAGCCGGAACCTCGCCACCGCCATGCGCGCGCGTACCCGCTGGCCGATCATCAACCCGATCAAAGCCGGCACGATGGCAAACAGCGACAGCGTCGCAAGCGGCAAGGCAAACGCGTTCCCGCTCCACCATACGAGTGTCAGCACCAGCGTCGAAACCGTGAAATGCCGGCCGAGCGCCTGCACCAGCCGGTCGTTCTCCAGTCCGGTCGCCTGCCTGTGGGGCGCCGCCGGAAGAACGAAAATGCCGGGCGGCCCAAGCCGGCGGGCCCGCCAGGATCCGGCCCCGAAAACGAAAAACCCGGCCGCGGGGCCGGGCTTCGCGCTTGTCTTTCCTCCGGCATCGGCACAGAGCCGACGCCGCGGAATCGCTTACTTCACTTTCAGGTTTTCAGCCGATTCCCTGCCGCGGTTCGCCACGATCTCGTATTCAATCTGCTGACCTTCGCTGAGGTTGCTCAGTCCAGCGCGCTCCACGGCCGAAATGTGCACGAACACATCCTTGCCGCCGCCTTGCGGCTGAATGAAGCCGTATCCTTTGGTCGCGTTGAACCACTTCACCGTACCTGTCGCCACAATAAGTCTCCGAGTAGATCATCGATGTTCGCCGACACGAGCGTCAGGCCGACATCTCGCAGGGGCGGCTCTCTCATACAGTCAAATCGGGGCGGAGACCAGCCGACGAAAGCAACATTTTCGGACCCGCCGCATCGCCCGGCTGCGGCCTCGTCGCGGGGTGACATGCGCCGCGCGGCATGGTCGGATCGCCCCCGGCTTCCCGGAGCGACAACATGAGTTCCCTTTCTGCTGGCGGCCGCGGCAACCGTCTCGCCCGGGAGACCTCGCCCTACCTGTTGCAGCACAAGGACAATCCGGTCGACTGGTGGCCCTGGAGCCCGGCCGCCCTGCAGCAAGCGCACCGCGCCAACAAGCCGATCCTGCTCTCCGTCGGCTACGCCGCGTGCCACTGGTGCCATGTTATGGCGCACGAGAGCTTCGAGGACCAAGCCACCGCCGCGGTGATGAATGACCTGTTCGTGAACATCAAGGTCGACCGCGAGGAGCGGCCGGACATCGATCAGATTTACATGTCGGCGCTGCACCATCTGGGCGAGCAGGGCGGCTGGCCGCTGACGATGTTTCTCACGCCCGCCGGCGAACCGGTCTGGGGTGGCACCTATTTCCCCAACGAGTCGCGCTACGGGCGCCCGGCTTTTGTCGACGTGCTGCGCGAGGTGGCGCGGCTGTTCCGGGAGGAGCCGCACAGGATCGAGCAGAACCGCGTCGCGCTGATGCAACGGCTTGCCGAAAAGGCCCGGCCGCAGGGCCGCGTCGCGATCGGCACCGACGAGCTCGACAATTTCGCCGTGCAGATTGCCGGCCTGATCGACACCGCGCACGGCGGCCTGCGCGGCGCGCCCAAATTCCCGCAATGTCCGATTTTCGAATTCCTCTGGCGCGCCGGCCTGCGCGGCGCCGACGCGCGCTATTTCGGACTGGTCGAACACAGCCTCGAACGCATGTGCGAGGGCGGCATCTATGACCATCTCGGCGGCGGGTTCTCGCGCTACGCGGTCGACGAGCGCTGGCTGGTGCCGCATTTCGAGAAGATGCTCTACGACAACGCGCAATTGCTCGAGCTCCTGGCGCTCGCGCACCGGCGCTCCGGCCGCGCGCTGTTCCGCATCCGCGCCGTCGAAACCGTGCGCTGGCTGGCGCGCGAGATGACGACACCGGACGGCGCCTTCTGCGCATCGCTCGACGCCGATTCGGAGGGCGAGGAGGGCAAGTTCTATATCTGGTCGAAGGCGGAGATCGATGATCTGCTCGGCGCCGACGACGCCGCCTTCTTTGCCGCGCACTACGACGTCACCGCCGACGGCAATTTCGAGGGCCACACCATTCTCAATCGCCTGCACCGCACGCCGCGCGGCACCGACGACGAGGACCGCCTCGCACGGCTGCGCGCCGTCGTCCTGCAGGCGCGCGAACGGCGGGTGCGGCCCGGGCTCGACGACAAGGTCCTTGCCGATTGGAACGGCCTGATGATCGCTGCCCTCGTCAATGCCGGGACGGCGCTGGATGAGAGCGGCTGGAT
>WBUW01000515.1 GCA_008933495.1 Pseudorhodoplanes sp. | reverse complement strand
GGCTTGATCGGTGAATGGATCGGTCCGGTCGAGCAAAATGCTGGCGTCCGTCTCAGCTCAGGTCGTGCGCCCCCCGGGGTCAAACCCGGACCAGTCTAGCGCAAACCGGCGCATGGCGAAATTTGCCGCGGTCTTCGTTTCGACGCAGAGCCGACGGCGGCAGCCGCCCCGGCCTGCGATTTACGCGATTCGGTTACCGCAGGATGCCCGGCGCATGCAATCGCATCGGATACGAGGCTTCGCGGGAGCGGCTCAGCCTTCCTTGAAACGATAGCCGACGCCGTAGAGGGTCTCGATCATCTCGAAATCGTCGTCGACGGCTTTGAATTTCTTGCGCAGGCGTTTGATATGGCTGTCGATGGTGCGGTCGTCGACATAGACCTGGTCGTCGTAAGCGGCATCCATCAGCGCGTTGCGGCTTTTGACCACGCCCGGACGGGTGGCGAGCGCCTGCAGGATCAGGAATTCGGTGACGGTCAGCGTCACCGGCTCGCCCTTCCAGGTGCAGGTATGGCGTTCGGGGTCCATGCGCAGCGCGCCGCGCTCGAGCACCTTGGCGGAATCGGTTTCCTTGGGCGCGGCGCCGTCCTTCGGCTGTCCGCGGCGGAGCACCGCCTTCACCCGCTCCACCAGCAGGCGCTGCGAGAACGGTTTGCGGATGAAGTCGTCGGCGCCCATTTTCAGGCCGAACAATTCGTCGATTTCCTCGTCCTTGGAGGTGAGGAAAATCACCGGCATATCGGTCTTCTGGCGCACGCGGCGCAGCAGCTCCATCCCGTCCATGCGCGGCATCTTGATGTCGAGAATGGCAAGGTCGGGCGGCGAGGACTTAAAACCGTCGAGCGCGGAGGCGCCGTCGGTGTAGGTCATGATCCGGTAGCCCTCCGCTTCCAGGGCGATGGCGACGGAGGTGAGAATATTGCGGTCGTCGTCGACGAGAGCGATGGTTGGCATGACCCTGTTCCGTGCCGGTAAAATCCGCCCCACGTGAGCCCCAAAAGCGGGGCTGAAATGTGACTGTTCGCCAAGAAGTATGTGATTCTGGAGCGATAACAAGCCTGTTGGCCAAAGATCGGCCAACGGTCAGCCAAGGATCGGCCAAGGATTGCGCCGCCGGAACCCGTGCGCCGGCCCCCGGATTGAGCCCGCCATGACGCCAGAAATCGCTTTCGAGCCCCGCGCCGCCACCAAGAAGCTCCTGCGGGAGGCGCGTTCCGGCGCGCTCGCGACCCTGATGCCGGGGGCGGGCGACCCCTATTGCTCGCTGGTCAATGTCGCCACCGCCGTGGATGGCGCGCCGTTGCTGCTGCTCTCGACGCTCGCCGTCCATACCAAGAACATTGTCGCCGATCCGCGGGTGTCGCTCATGCTCGACGAGCGCCGCGACGGCGATCCGCTCGAAGGCGCGCGCGTCATGCTCATGGGGCGCGCCGCGGTCACCACCGATCCGGCCGACCGCCGCCGCTACCTGGCCCGCCAGCCGGAGGCCGAGATGTTCGCCGGCTTCAGCGATTTTGCTATTTACCGGGTTGCGGTGTCGCGGGCGCATCTGGTCGCCGGCTTCGGCCGCATCGTCGATCTGGCGGCCGCGGACATCCTTACCGACGTGTCGGATGCCGCGGCCCTGCTGGCGGCGGAAGCGGGCGCCGTGCAGCACCTGAACGAGGATCATGCCGACACGCTACGGCTCTGCGCGACCAGGCTGCTCGGCGCGCCGGACGGCGAGTGGCGCTGCGCCGGCTGCGATCCGGAAGGGCTGGAATTGCAACACCGGCGGTCGGCGCTTCGCCTGCCGTTTCCAAGGCGCGTGACCGAGCCGGGCGCGTTGCGGCATGTGCTCAAGGCCCTGGCCGAGCAGGCGCGGGCCACCTGACCTTTGCGCGCGGGCATCCCGCGCGCGCCGCTCGTCAGGCGGCGGCGCTGTCCTTGCGATAGCGGGTCAGCAGTTCACCGAGTTCACCCGCCGGGCGGGGTTTGCTGATCAGGAAGCCCTGCACTTCATTGCAGCCTTCCTGGCGGACCCGATCAAGCTGCTCCGGCGTCTCGACGCCCTCGGCGGTGGTCGCCATGCCCAGGCTGCTGCTCAGGCCGGTGACGGCGCGGATGATCGCAAGCGAGCTGCGCTCGTTCGTGGCGTGCTGCACGAACGAACTGTCGATCTTGACCTTGTCGAACGGAAAATTGCGCAGATAACTGAGGCTGGAATAGCCGGTGCCGAAATCGTCC
>WBUW01000514.1 GCA_008933495.1 Pseudorhodoplanes sp. | reverse complement strand
GCGCGGCGCTTCGGCCTGCCGGTCCTCGCGCCGGCAACATTGCGCACCCCGCAGGCGCAGGAGGAGTTCCGCGCCCACGGCGCCGACGCTGCCGTGGTCGTGGCTTATGGCCTGATCCTGCCGAAGGCCGTTCTCGAAGGCGTGCCGCTCGGCTGCTTCAACCTGCATGCCTCGCTGCTGCCGCGCTGGCGCGGGGCCGCGCCGATCAACCGCGCCGTCATGGCCGGCGACGCGGCGTCCGGCGTGATGGTGATGCGGATGGAGGAAGGGCTCGATACCGGGCCGGTGGCGATGGCCGAACGCGTGGCGATCGATCCCGACATGACCGCCGGCGAACTGCACGACCGGCTGGCGCCGCTCGGGGCCGACCTCATGGTGCGCGCGCTCGCCGCGCTCGAGCGCGGCTCGCTCACGCTCACGCCGCAAACCGACGACGGCGTCACTTACGCAAACAAGATCGACAAGAGCGAGACCCGGATCGACTGGCGCCAGCCCTGGCAGGCCGTGCACAACCATATCCGCGGGCTGTCGCCGTTTCCGGGCGCCTGGTTCGAGATGGCGGGCGAGGGCGCGCCGGGGCGCGTGAAGGTGCTGCGCACCACCCGCGGCGAGGGCTCCGGCATCCCCGGCACGGTGCTCGACGCGGCGCTGACGATCGCATGCGGCGCAGGGGCGATCCGCATCCTCGAATTGCAGCGCGCCGGCAAGCAGCCGATGAAGGCCGAGGCTTTTCTGCGCGGCACGCCGCTCGGGCGCGGGACGGTTGTGGGATAGCGGGTGCCCTGCGGGTCGCGCCGGCAACGGCGCGACGATCCGCCGGCCGGGCGATGCGTCAGCGTTCGGCGGATTGGCGCTGGTAGCGTTCGGCCGGGTGGTTCGCCCAATGATGGCGGCGCGACTCGACGAACTCGGCGAGATCCTCCTCGTTGACGCGCACGAGATCGGTATGGCCGAACCCTTTTTCGTAATCGAGGATCGAGACCACCTCCGGCGTCATGCGGATCAGCGGGACGGCCGCCGGCGAGGGCTGCGGCATGACCTTGTATTCAGGATAGCGCTTGAGCAGCAGGGCGTAGGCGTGGTCGATCTCGCCCTTGTCGGCCACCACGACGGCACGCGCCGACATCGAAAGGCCCTTGATCATCAAGGGCTGCGGATAGTCCTTGCCGACGGCCAGCGACACGCGCGGGTCGCGCGCGATATTCGCGAATTTCTGCCCGTCGCGGGCGATGAAGCTGTAGATGATGAGGCCGTCGTTGGCGTAGCCCACGATGGTCGCCTGCGGCCAGCCGTCCGGCCGCATGGTTGCAACCGTCAAAATCCTGTGCTCGTTCAGCAAATCGATGATCTTCTGGCGGAATTTGGGCTTCACGCGACTGCTCCCTGACGAAATCGGCAAAAGCCTAGCGGAGGCCGCCATCGGAACTTTGAGGTGCATCAAACTTGCCGCGCTACCGCATTGTCATTGAATATGACGGGACGCCGTTCTCGGGCTGGCAATTCCAGGCCGACGCGCCCTCGGTGCAGGGGGCGATCGAGGATGCCATCGCCGCGCTGACCGGCGAACGCGTGACCGTCCAAGGTGCCGGCCGCACCGATGCCGGCGTGCATGCGCTCGGGCAGGTCGCCCATTTCGATCTTGCCCGCCAGGTTGCAACCGACACCATCCGCGACGGGCTGAACGCGCATCTGCGTCCGCATCCGGTCGCCGTGCTCGGGGCGGAGCGGGTGGCAGACGGTTTCAACGCGCGGCTGTCGGCGACGCGCCGGCATTATCTCTATCGCATCATCAACCGGCGGCCCGATCTCACGCTCGACCGCAACCGCGCCTGGCGCATTCCGCGCCCGCTCGATGTGCCGGCGATGCACGCGGCGGCGCAGCGGCTCGTCGGCCACCACGATTTCACCACCTTCCGCTCGACCGAATGTCAGGCCCGGTCGCCGCTGAAGACACTCGACCGGCTCGACGTCGTGCGCGACGGCGAGGCGGTGCGCGTCGTCACCTGCGCGCGCTCCTTCCTGCACAACCAGGTGCGCTCCATGGTCGGCTCGCTGGCGCTGGTCGGCGACGGCAAATGGAGCGCCGACGATGTCGCCGCAGCGCTCGCCGCCCGCGACCGCACCGCCTGCGGCCAGGTGGCGCCGCCGGAGGGGCTGTATCTGGTGCGGGTGGATTACTGACGAGCCACGCGACGCGTACCGTATCGTTATTGACATGATACTGCCAATATGGCTGTATAC
>WBUW01000036.1 GCA_008933495.1 Pseudorhodoplanes sp. | reverse complement strand
GCAAACGGAAATCATGCGGTCATTTGCCAGCCCGGCTCCTAGTACCGCAGGATAGCGAGGCCTGCCGCGCTGGTGCTAAATGAGTCGTCCGCCGCCGGGGCCGGAAAGAGTTGCAAGACGGTTCACGTCGGTTGCGGCGTTCTGAAGTGACTGAATTGACCTAAATCAATCGCGGTGCTTCAGTAACGCAACATAATAATAAAGAGTAGAGCTCATCCCAACGGGGGAGCCTGGCATGCCGTTTGACGTCAAATGGATCGTCAACAAGGCTGCACAAGTCCGGACAAGACTTGCGTCAGTTCTCGCGCGGTGCTTCAGTAACGCAACATAATAACAAAGAGTAGAGCTCATCCCAACGGGGGAGCCTGGCATGCCGTTTGACGTCAAATGGATCGTCAACAAGGCTGCACAAGTCCGGACAAGACTTGCGTCAGTTCTCGCCGCGGCCGGCATCGGTCTGCTCGCCGGTGTTGCCGTACCCGCTCCTGCCGCAGCGCAAGGGGTCGTGTCCGACGGCAATGCGATCGTTACGGGCTTTTCCGGCATGCAACTGCCGGCCCTTATCAGTCCCGGCACCGATCCAGCCACGCAGGCCACAATCGATCTTGGTGCACCGGCCGCGCGCGCGATCGATTTGCAAGCTCCCGGGGCAGTACCGCAGGCGCAGGTGCTCACTGCGGCGAAGCCGTTCGCAGTCAGCGCAGGCCAAGTCGGCCAAGTATTCGCGGTTGCGCTCGACCATGCCGCGCCGCCCAACATCTACCTAGCGGCCACATCCGTCTACGGCCTGCCGATCGTAGGCGCGAACGGGCAGCGTCTGATGCAGGGCGCGCCGGGCGTGCAGTTCATGCCGGGGCTGTTCGGCCCTGCGCCGGGCGGTCCGGGCTCGATTTGGCGCATCGACGGGCAATCGGGCGAGGTGCGTCTGTTCGCCACCGTCGCCTTCGAAGGCGTGCCCAATGGCGGTCCCGCGCTCGGCGGACTGGCCTTCGATGCGGCCTCGCGCACGCTGTTCGTTGCCGACCGCGAGACTGGCATGATCCACGCGTTCGACTCCAACGGCAGCGAGCGCGGCCGCTACGACCACGGCTTCACCGGCCGCGAGGCGGGCGGCCTGCCGCAGGTGCAGTTCGATCCCTCGCTGCGGCTCAATATCGCAAGCCCGCAATTCCAGCCGTTCAACGTATCGACCTGGGGTTACGCGCCGCCGACGCGGCGCGTGTTTGGTCTCGCCGTGCACGAGGGCCGGCTCTACTACGCCGTCGCCGAAGGCCTGCAGGTCTGGTCCGTGTCGATCACGCCGGAGGGCGCGTTTGGCACCGACGCGCGCAGCGAGGTCGCAGTCGCGCCCGGCCAGGGGCCGAGCGAGATTTCCAAGATCGCGTTCGATGACCAGGGCCGCATGCTGCTCGCCGAACGTGCCGCGCCCTCGTCGGCGGCGAACTTCGTCGCGCTGACGGCCGCCGGCGGTCGCGTGCTGCGCTATACGCGTGCGCCCACCGGCTGGGCCGCAGACGAATTCGCGATCGGCTTCCCGGGCGCAATGCAGAATGGCAATGGCGGGGTTGCGGTCGGTTATGGCTATGCCAACGGCCAGATCGACCGTAACGCCTGCGGAGGATTCGTCTGGGCGAGCGGTGAGCAACTGCGACGCGCAAGCGACGCCGTGCTCGCAAACCAGCTCGCAGCGGGTGGAGCCGCCAATATCGATGGCCTCCAGGGCAGCGCCGCCGACGCCGTGCGCCCCGGCAATGCGCCACCGCTGCAAAGCTACTTCATCGATCTCGACGACAGTTTCGAGAATGCCGATGCGCGCGGGCATGTCGGTGATGTCGCGATCCGGCGCGACTGTGCGCCGGGCGGTCCTGGTACCCCGCCCCCCGCCGCCGCCGCGCCGATCGAGCCGCCGCCGCCGACTGATGCCGACTTTTTGCCGGGGCCGGGCGGGTTACTTGAAGAGTTCTGGCCGGATTGGCCACCCCCGCCGCCACCGATTTGTCCGATCGGAACGCACCCCGAGCCGAACGGTGTGCAGTGCTGTCCGCTCGGCCAGATCCCGGGTGTGACGGGAGTGTGTCAGTCGGCATGCGCCAATGGCTCCATGGTTCCGCTTGATATCCTGGCCTGCTATCGCGGGTTCCAGCCCGGTTCGCCCCCGGCCGGGCCGAATCCTGGAGTCTGTTGGGACGGCTCCGCCCCCGTGAAGGTCGCGGGCTGCGTGCCGAACACTTTTGGCTGCAACAAGTGCCCGCGGCCGCCACTCAAGCGGTGTCCATCCGGCACGCAAGAAGTCGCAGGAGGCCCTCCGTTACCTGGTTGGTTTTGGAGTGACACGCGCTGCGAGCCGATCGGCGCGGCGGCGTGTCCGCCCGGGCAGCAGGCCAACATGGCGGGCGTGTGCCAAGTTCTGTGCCCGGCTGGACAGCTGGGCTTTCCGGTCAATCGATGTTGCGTGAACGGCACGAGCGTGAACGCGCTCGGCCAGTGCCCCGGCGTCGTGGTGCCACCGGAGTGGTACCTGGACTTCCTCGCCACCGGCACCGGTCCTTGCCTGCTGCCGGACGGCAACTGCTCCTATTACGAGTTCACCATTACCGGCCGGCGGCGCTTCGGCCGCGGTTCGCTCAGCGTCAACATCACGCTGCCGCAGGGCGCCGCATTTCCGGAAGCGCGCGTCACAAGCGGCTCCAAATATTGTCCGGCGTCGGCCTGGTCGTGCTCCAAAACCGGCAACGGCTTTAGCTGCACAGCCGAGGACTGCGGGCTTTCGCCAGGCGACCAGGTGGTGTTGCGGACGGAAGGCCGGGTCGTGCCCGGGTTGACCGCTCCGCCGCCGGCACCGATCGACAGGACCGCCTGCGCCGTGCTGAACTGGCACGCGCTGTCCGGTCCCGGCCGCACGGTCATCGAGAAGCTTCGTGACATCGGCAGGGTGACTCCGCTGCCGCCGACGCAGGTCGACAGCGTTGGCACCGACCGGTTCGGTCGTACGTCGAGCCGGCAGGCTTGCCACACCATCCGGGTGATGCCGCGAACGCCGCCCGCTGTAACGGCCTGCCCGGCGAACTATGTGCAGACGCGGAGCGGTCAGTGCTGCCTCGCAAGCCAGATGACGACGAGCGGCGTGTGCTGCCCGCGCGGGCAGCGACCGGACGCGCTCCGTCAGGCTTGCGTCCCGACCGTCCCGCCGGCCGTCGTCGGTCGCTGCCCGCCGAATTTCGTCCGCCTGTCGGGCGGTCTGTGCTGTCCCCGCAGCCAGGTGACGAAGCGCGGCGTGTGTTGCCCGCCCGACCAGACCCCGGATGCGAGGGGGCTGGCTTGCGTGCAACCGCCGACGACTACGCCAGTGCCGCCAAAGCCTCTGCCGCCACAAATAATTGAATGCCTTGGCGGCAAGGTCCCGGTCGGCAACACCTGCGTCTGTCCGCCCAATACGATCGACCTGCGCGGCCGCTGCGTGGCATGCACCGGTGGCAAGGTCGTGGTCGGCAAAAGCTGCGTTTGCCCGAGCGGCATGATCGAGCGCCGCGGCATCTGCGTGCAGCTGCCGACGACTACGCCAGTGCCGCCAAAGCCTCTGCCGCCAATACTCTGCCGCGGCGGCAAGGTTCCGGTCGGCAACACCTGCGTCTGTCCGTCCAACACGATCGACCTGCGCGGTCGCTGCGTACCGCGGCAAGCGATCCCGCCAAAACCCGCTCCGTCGGCGCCGATTCAAACCCGGCCGCAGACCGTTCCGGCACCGACCATTACGCGACCGCAGACAGTCCCGGGCACCATCATTTGCCCGCTAGGCACCCGGCTGATCCGAGGCAAGTGCATGCCGATCGTCAGATGAGGTTCGCCAGGAGGCGGCAATGCGGGACGATTGCGAGATTTAGATATGATCCTAAGTCGGCCTCTTTGGTAGAGGTCGCTTGATCTTAAGAAGCCGGGCGAACAATTAGGCGCAATTGAGATATTACCGTTCAAGGCCGCCGCTATGCGTCCTGCAATCACCTCTGTGAGCCCGGCGCAACGGATCGTAGTCGAGGTGGGCATATCGCGCGGTGGTCGCCGCTTGAGCGTGGCCCAGCAAGCGCCCGATGATCGGCAGGCCCAGCCCGCCGCCGGCACCGAAGCTTGCGTAAGTGTGCCGCAGATCGTGTAGGCGCACGCCAGTCAAACCTGCCCGCTTGGTGAGCGCATCTCACGGCCGCTTCAGATCGTGGCGCGGCTGTTCGGGATCGTCGCCCGGCACCACGTAAGGCCCGACGCGCTCCAACGTATTCAGCACCGCCAACGCTGGCGCATTGAGGATGACGGTCTTCCGACCGCTCTTGCTATCCGGCAGGAAAAGACAGCCGCGCTCGAAATCGACGTACTCCCACCGCAGATGCAGGATTTCGCGCAAGCGGCAGCCGGTAAAGAGCAACAGCCGCAGCGCCGCCGCCGCAGATGGTGCGATCCGGGTGAACCGCTTTTGCTTGGGCACGTGCTTGGCGGTGGGCTTGGTTTCGTCCACCGTCCAGGGAATGCCGGTGGTCTCGGCTTCGCGGATCGCGCCACCCAGCCGCTCCAGTTCCTTGCCGGTCAAGAATCGCTCGCGGCGGCTTTCCTTGAACTTGTCGATGCCGCGTGCCGGATTAGTGCCTTCCGGCACTAGACCCGCGCGGCCCGCGAAAGCGTACATGCTGCCGACCACCGCCAGCACGCGGTTGGCTTGGAACGGCGTATCGGACAGCGAGGAGTGCAGCTTGCCGACCTGAAGCCGGGTCAGCTTGTCGGCCTTGGTGGTGCACAGGGCGGGCTTCACGATCCGGTCAAGAATGTCGCGGTACAACTCTGCCGTTCCTGGCTTGCGCTTGGCCCGCACGTGGTCGGCTATGAAGCGGTCCGCCAATTCGGCAACCGTGGGAGT
Source organism: Pseudorhodoplanes sp. (assembly GCA_008933495.1). GTDB lineage: Bacteria > Pseudomonadota > Alphaproteobacteria > Rhizobiales > Xanthobacteraceae > Pseudorhodoplanes. The sequence goes on along the minus strand of WBUW01000036.1, from coordinate 8,314 downwards.
GCCGCGTTCGGTGGTCTTCTGCCTCGCCGGATCGTGGCCATGCGCCACCGCCCCCAGAATGACCTTGGCACGCGTCCTGGCGCGCTCCGGCGCGATCTTGCCGACCGCGGGATGGTGTAGCGCCGCACAGGCGCGCCACGCCCCGCGCCCGCCCTGTAGACGACTACGTAGGACTTCGCGCCGGTCGGGCGCACGCGCACGCCGAAGCCGCTCACGGTGTCATCCCACAGCATGAACTCGCGGCCGTTGGGTTTAACGGCGTCCGCCGTGCGCTTGGTGATCCGTTGGGCTGTCATGGGCTCGCTCGCTGCTGTTTCGTCCGGGGCAACACCGGGGCAACACCGAAACGGCATCCCCCGGAATTTCCGGATAGCAGCGTAGGAGTCCAAAGGTCCGAAACAATGTAGCTTTTATCGCTCAGGGAAAGCTGATAACTCTCAGGGATATAGGCCGAATGAGACTACGAATCTGGGGGGTCAGGAGTTTGAATCTCTTCGGGCGCGCCATTCTTCTCGTTTGACGGTTCGCGCACATGCGTTCCCGCGCCGGTAGCTCAGCTGGATAGAGCACCAGACTTCGAATCTGGGGGTCAGGGGTTCGAATCCCTTCCGGCGCGCCATTGACTGGCTGTCCGGCCCGGACACATAGGTAACAGACTGTCCCTAAGACATGGGTGACAACCTCGTGCCGAACGGGTTGCCGATGGTCTGCAGGGGCCTCTGTTCCAGATCGATATATCCGAGATCGTCAAGCCGGTTGCGCCCGCCGGCTTGCCGTACTCAAGACGTTTCGTTATCGGATCGCGACAACGGTGCGGCTGCCCCGGGTGCGGCATGGGTTTTGAAATCGAGCGCAAGTTCCTGCTGCGCGGCGATGGCTGGCAGCAGATGGCCAGCGGTCGTTCTTCAATCCGGCAGGCGTATCTGTCCTCCGGCAGCAAGGCGTCGATCCGGGTGCGGATCAAGGACGGCGCCTCGGCGACGCTGGCGATCAAGTCGCGCCCGGTCGACCTGCGCCGCCTTGAACTGGAATATCCGATCCCGGTGCTCGATGCCGAAGCCCTGTTTCAGCTCCGCGACGGCGCCGTCATCGAGAAGGTGCGTCACATCGTTCCCTGCGACGGAGCGATCTGGGAAGTCGATGTGTTTTGTGGCGAGAATGCCGGCCTCGTCATCGCCGAGATCGAACTGCGCAGCGCCGGCCAGGGCGTGGTATTGCCGGACTGGATCGGAGCCGAGGTGACCGGACAGCCGCAATACTACAATAGTGCTCTGGTGCGGCGGCCCTATGCGTCCTGGTCGCGGCCGGATGGGACCGAGCAACAGTCCGCCCCGGCCGGCGCTTGAACCGGAGCCGACCCGGGATGCTTCATTGGATGGCGCGCGGCTGCGATGAGGCGGCGCGGGTCGATTTGGATATGACGGCGATTTCCGGAATTTTCGTCACGATACGAGGGGCGTTCACCGCGCGGTCCGGACGCCTGCCTGTTCTCGCCGTTGCGCTGCTTGGCATTGCGACGCCGGCACGCGCGCAGGACATCGTGAAAGTTTCCGTCGGCCAGCGCGGCAACTGGGATGCCTCGGTTTCGGAAATCGGCCAGCGCGCCGGCATTTTCCGCAAACAGGGGCTTGCGCTCGACATTGTCTATACCAGCGGACCCGCCGAGACGTTGCATGCGCTGATCGCCGGACAAGCCGATGTCGCGGTCGCCGCCGGCACCGTGAATGTGCTTGCCGCCTACGCGAAGGGGGCGCCGCTGCGGGTGCTGGGTGCGGGCATGACAGGTGTTTCCGATCTCTACTGGTACGTGAAAGCGGACTCGCCCATCCGTTCGCTCAAAGACGCCGCCGGCCGGACCATCGCCTATTCTGCCGAGCACAGCCTGACGCACCGGATCGTAACCGTGCTGCTGAACCAGCACGGCCTGAAGGCGAAGCCGGTCGCGACCGGCGGACCGGCCGGCACCTTGACGCAGGTGATGACGGACGGAATTAACATCGGCTGGGCGGCACCACCGTTCGGTCTGGACCGGATCGAAAGTCAACAGATACGCATTATCGCGGGCGGTAATGACGCCCCGGCTTTCAAGGCCCAAACCGTAAGGCTGATCGTGACGCACGCGCAGGTACAGGAAACGCGCAAGGCGGTGCTCGATCGCTACATGAAAGCCTATCGGGAAACGATCGACCTCATGTATACCGACGCCGGCCTGCAAATCTATGCCGCCGGGCTCGGTATGCGCATGGAGACGGCGCGGCGTATGCGCGACGTCTTCTTTCCGAAAGCCGCGCTCAATCCCGACGCCGTCCGCGGGCTTGATGCCAGCCTGCGTGCCCTTGCGGCGATCAACATCCCCACCGAGTCATTGACGCGGGAGCGACTCGCCGAATTGCTGCAAATACCGCGACGCTGACCGGGCTGTCATCCATGCCATCGGGTGCCGGTCCGGATCGGGCCGCGCGGAATCGCGTCTTCATCGTTAATGCCCGAGCGAGCGGCTTTGGCCTTGCACCGGCGATGCGCGCGCGTTACCTCACCGGCGTGCAGGCACGCCGGCACGTGCCTATGCGCCGCGGGGATATGAATGGCTGGACCTTTTCGCACCGTTGCGCGCGTGATCAGCGCGAGGATCGGCTGGAACCGGATCGGGATCGCCCTGAGCCTCACGATCATCGCGGTGGCGCTCGTCGTGCTGTACCGGACGCTGCACGACATCAATGTCGACGATGTCGTCGCCGCATTGCGCAACACGTCCGCGCGCGACGTCGGCTTCGCTGCCTTGTTTGTCGCCGCAGGCTACGTCACGCTGACCTTTTACGATCTGTTCGCGCTGCGTACGATCGGCCGGCCGGAGGTGTCCTATTGGACCGCCGCGCTGGCCGGATTCACGAGCTATTCGGTCGGCCACAATGTGGGGGCGAGCGCCTTCACCGGGGGCGCCGTGCGCTATCGCATCTATTCGGCATGCGGGCTGTCGGCGGTGGAAGTGGCAAAGGTGTGCTTCGTGGCCGGACTGACCTTCTGGCTCGGCAATGCCACCGTGCTCGGCCTCGGTATCGGATATGAGCCGGAGGCGGCGAGCGCGATCAACCAGCTTCCACCCTGGGTCAACCGCGCGCTCGCGCTGATCACATTGGCCGTGCTTGTCGGCTATGTCGCATGGGTCTCGATGGCGCCGCGCGCGGTCGGCCACAAGAACTGGCAAGTGGCGCTGCCGGGCGGTCCGCTGACCGTTCTGCAGATTGTGATCGGGATCGTCGATCTCGGATTTTGTGCGCTGGCCATGTACATGCTGGTGCCAGACGAGCCGCATATCGGCTTTGTGACGCTCGCGGTCGTCTTCGTTTCGGCGACGCTGCTCGGTTTTGCCAGCCATTCGCCGGGCGGCCTCGGAGTCTTCGATGCGGCGATGCTGGTCGCGTTGTGGCAATTCGGCAAGGAGGAATTGCTGGCCGGCCTGCTGTTGTTCCGGCTTCTTTATTACATTATTCCTTTTGCCCTTGCTCTTGCCATTCTGGGAATCCGTGAAATCATCCTCGGGATGCTCGCCCCGGACGTCCCGCATGCCGGCGACATCGCCGCCGATGTCCTGAGCGAGGAGCCGGATGCCGACGCAGGCGAAAAGCGGAAATCAGGTGCCAGGCGAGCGCGCAAACCCGATGGCCCGCATTGAACGTCGGGACTTGATCGCAGGACTTGGCGCCTGGGCCGGCGTCGGCGCCGCAATTGCTCTTATTCTGCTGTTCGCGTTATCCGGCAAGCTGGCGGCGTGGCCCGCGCTCGCCGCCATCGCCCTCGTCGCGGCGGCCGCGTTCGCGGGCAAGGCCGTGGCGCGCAACTGGCCGCACAGCGGCATCTCCGCCGTGCCGGCGCAGCCCGCAGCCGACGGTGGCGCACTCCTGCGGGCGGTCGTGCAGGCGTTGCCCGATCCCTCATTGGCGCTCGATCGCGACGGCCGGGTCGTGGCTCTCAATACCTCGGTGCTCGGCATTGCCCCCGCACTACGCGTCGGCGAACCGGCGCTGCTCGTGTTGCGCACCCCGGAGCTGATCGACGCCGTACGCCGTGTCCTGGCCAACCGGCTTCCGGAGCGCGTGGAGTTTTCCGAGCGTCTTTCCTCCGGGCGCTGGCTCGAAGTCTTCATCAATCCCATCGCCGCGCCCGCGGATTCCCGTGCGTTGCAGCGTGATCTCATCCTGCTCACGTTCCACGATCTGTCGCAGGCGCGCCGGATCGAGGAAATGCGCGCCGACTTCGTCGCCAATGCCAGCCACGAATTGCGCACGCCGCTGGCCGCCCTGTCGGGATTTATCGAGACGCTGAAAGGGCCGGCGCGCGACGACGCGGTCGCGCGCGAGCGCTTCCTCAATATCATGGAATCGCAGGCCACCCGCATGGCGCGCCTGATCGACGACCTGTTGTCGCTGTCGCGCATCGAACTGAACGCGCACCTGCGGCCGGACAAGCCGGTCGATCTTCTGTCGGTCGTTCGCCAGGTGATCGATGCCTTGCAGACGCTCGCCCGCGACCGCGGGGTCGAGGTCTCCATTTCGCCGCCGCCCGAGCCGTTGATCGTTCCGGGCGACCGCGACGAGCTCATCCGCGTGTTCGAAAACCTGATCGAGAATGCGTTGAAATATGGCGCCTCCGGCAAACGGGTTGAGATCACACTCGCGCGCGCGGGCGAGGATGCCGACAAGCCGGAGGCGGTGGTCGCCGTCCGCGACCATGGTCCGGGCATCGCGGCCGAGCATCTGCCGCGGCTGACCGAGCGCTTCTACCGCGTCGATGTGGCGGGCAGCCGCGCCCAGGGTGGCACCGGGCTGGGGCTTGCGCTCGTCAAGCATGTCCTCAACCGCCACCGCGGGCGGCTGAGCATCGAGAGCCGGCTGGGCGCAGGCGCGACCTTCACCGTGCGGCTGCCCTTATCCCCCGTCGGGGCAACGTCTGCCGAGAGAAAATCCTGAAAATTCAAACGCCTCCGCCCGTCATCCAACTGTCATGTCGGTGTCATAGAAGCGAGACGAACGCGGTCTAGGCGAACCCCGTAGAGCGGGCGGCGCCGATCGAATGCCAATAGAAGCCAAGTTGGCCGCCCGAAAAACCATGAAGGAGAGATCTCTTGAAAACGACCAGCTTCGCAAGCGCGCTCGCGCTCGTGGCGGCCGGCATGCTGTTCGCCGGGCAGGCCGAAGCGCGTGACCAGATCCGGATCGTCGGTTCGTCCACCGTCTATCCGTTTACCACGACCGTTGCCGAGCAGTTCGGCAAGACCGCCGGCATGAAGACCCCGGTCGTCGAGTCCACCGGCACCGGCGGCGGCATGAAGCTCTTCTGCGCCGGCGTCGGCGTCAATCATCCGGACGTGACCAATGCGTCGCGCCGCATGAAAAAGAATGAGTTCGAGCAATGCCAGGCCAATGGCGTCAAGGACATCGTCGAGCTTAATGTCGGCTTCGACGGCCTCACTGTCGCGCAGTCCAAGCAGGGCGCTCCGGTCAAGCTGACGCTCGCCCAGCTTCTGCTGGCGCTTGCGAAGGAAGTTCCGGGCCCGGATGGCAAGCTGATCCCGAACCCGAACAAGAGCTGGTCGGACATCGACAAGTCGCTGCCGAACATCAGGATCGAAGTGCTCGGCCCGCCCCCGACCTCCGGCACCCGCGATTCGCTTCACGAGTTGCTGCTCGAAAAGGGTGCCGAGCAAATCCCGACTCTGGCCGAGTTGAAAAAGTCCGACCGCAAAGCGTTCGACAAGGTCTGGAAGACGCTGCGTGAAGACGGAGCCTATGTGGAAGCCGGCGAAAACGATAACGTCATCGTTGCCAAGCTGGAAGCCAACAAGAACGCCTTCGGCATTTTCGGCTATTCGTTCCTCGAAGAGAACCTGGCCAAACTGCGCGGCGTGCCGCTCAATGGCGTTGCTCCGGAGTTCGACAACATCACCTCCGGCAAGTATCCCGGTTCGCGCCGCATGTATGTGTACTTCAAGAAGGCGCACGTCGGCGTCGTTCCCGGCATCGACAAGTTCGCGCTCGAATACGTGTCGCCGAAGGCGCTCGGCGCGGATGGCTATCTCGCCAAGAAGGGGCTCGTGACGCTTCCGAAGAACGAACTCGATGCGCAACGCAAAGCCGTCGAGGGTATGGCGGCGATGCAGGCCCCCAGCTCCTGATTGGAGATCAATCGCGGCGGCCGCGCGTTTGCGGCCGCCGCAGCTTTACGGGTTCTGTTTGCGTCGGGGAGGTCCGGTTGCTCGAGCGCAGAATCAAAGTAAGACGGGGGTGAGGCGATGAGTATCATTTATGTCTTTGGTCTCATTGCCATCATCGTCACCGGATTCGTATTCGGTCGCTCGCGCGCGGCGGCTGTCAGAGGCGCAAAGCTGCATTCGCGCCCCGTCTATCACGGGGCGTTCGTCCTGATCAGTTCGCTTGTGCCGATGCTGGCTGTTCTGGCGATCGGCGTTCCGCTCGCTGATTATGCCGCCAATTCGCGCGCCATCAGCGCGCTCGATCCCACATTGCTCGATGACCAATTGCGTCGTGGCGCGGCCCTGCGTGACATTATCGCCGTCGCCAAGGGGCAGTCTCAGGGCGACCCCGCCGCGGCATTAAAGAACGCGGCCGATGTCTACGCCTCGGTCCGGTCCTGGGCGAGTTTTCTGCTGGTCGCCACCGGCTGGGTTCTCGGCCTGCTCGGGCTTTCGTTCGGGCTGCGCGCGGTCGCCGCCGATTTTCGCGCACGCAACCATGTCGAGCGGTTTGTCAAATGGATTATGCTCGGCACCGCATGCGTCGCGGTTCTGACAACAATCGGAATTGTGTTTTCGGTCCTGTTCGAAACCGTTCGCTTCTTTGAGAAGGTTTCTCCGTTTGAATTTCTGTTCGGCCTGCAATGGAGTCCGCAGACCGCCATCCGTGCCGACCAGGCCGGGTCGTCGGGTGCCTTCGGAATTATCCCGCTGGTGACGGGCACGCTGCTCATTACATTTATTGCGATCCTGATTGCCGGCCCGATCGGATTGTTCGCGGCGATCTACATGGCCGAGTATGCGAGCCCGCGCTTTCGCGCCTGGGCCAAGCCGCTGCTGGAAATATTGGCCGGCATTCCCACGGTGGTACTCGGATTTTTCGCCGCATTGACGCTGGCGCCGCTGGTGCGCGGATGGGGCCAGTCATTCGGCCTCGATGTCGCCTCGGAAAGCGCACTTGCCGCCGGCATCGTGATGGGCATGATGATCATCCCGTTCGTATCCTCGCTGTCCGACGACGTGATCAACGCTGTACCGCAATCGCTGCGCGACGGTTCCTATGCGATGGGCTCGACCAGGTCGGAGACCATCACGAAGGTGGTATTGCCGGCGGCATTCGCCGGCATCATGTCGGCCTTCATGCTGGCGATCAGCCGTGCGGTTGGCGAGACCATGATTGTGGTCATGGCCGCGGGCCTTGCCGCCAACCTCACTTTCAATCCGCTCGAAGCCGTCACCACCTTTACGGTCCAGATAAAGACCATCCTGGTCGGCGACCAGGAGTTCGATTCCGCCAAGACGCTGTCGGCCTTCGCGCTCGGCTTTGTGCTGTTTTTCTTTACGCTGGCGCTCAACATCATCGCCCTGCAAATCGTCAAGCGGTATCGGGAACAATATGACTGACGCGACCCTGCCGACGATCCGCACCATCGATGTCGCTTCCGACGCGGCGCAAGCGCGCGTGCGTGCCCGCTACCGGGCGGAACGTCGCTTCAAGTCCTACGGGCTTGCGGCAATCTGCCTCACCGGATTGTTTCTGCTCGTCGTTCTGTCCGATGTCGTCATCAAGGCGTGGCCGGCATTCACGCAATACCAGCTTGTCCTGCAGGTGCGCGTCGACCCGGCCGAGATCGATCCGCAGGGCACGCGCGATCCGGCCGTCATCCGCGCCGGCGATTTTCGCGCGCTGCTTCGCGACCATCTGCGGGCGCGGTTCTCCGATGTGGCCGACCGCGCCGGACGGCGCCTGCTCGACGGTCTCCTGTCGTCGGGAGCGGACGACCGGTTACGCGGAATGGTCGTTGCCAATCCCGCGCTGATCGGTCAGGCCGTGGAGGTGCCGGCGCTCCTGTCGGACGACGTCGATCTTTATTTCAAGGGGGTCGGAACCGACATTACGCGCGTCAATGGCCGCGGCACGGCGACTGCGGCCGACTTCTCGGGCGAAGTCGAAGTCCGCACTTCGGGCGACGACTTTGTCGCGTCACTGACCGCCATCAAACAAAACCTGTTCGTGCGCGCCCGTGCCGATCGCGCCGAAGCCGATCGCCTGCAGCGGCAGGC
>WBUW01000035.1 GCA_008933495.1 Pseudorhodoplanes sp. | reverse complement strand
GTCCCCGGTCGGCCAGGTGGTCGAGGGTTGCGTTTTCGTCGAAGCGGCGCATCTCCACCGCCCACTCGACCGCCTCGCCCGGGCCGCCGATGGACAGGTGGCCGCTGGCGTCCTTTGCGATCGCCACCACACCGCGATAGAGATCAGGCGCGAAGCGGCGGTTGACCTCGATTTCGGCCTCGCAGGCGCGCCGGCGTTTTTCGAGCGTGGAGAAATCGAGGAACGGGAATTTTACCGCCCGCTTGATCTTGATCGCGCGCTCGCCGGCCAGGAATACGCCGGCGGCGTGGGTATCGATGCGTTCGACCGCCGGCACGCCGAAAGTGTCCGGCCGGCTCAGGAAGGCGAAGACTTCGGCCTGGTCGTCGGTCGGTTCGCGGGTCATGGGTCCGTCCGCCCGGTACCGCCGGCATCGGCCTTGCGCAAGGTCAAAGCCCGATTGCTATGGGCACCGCAAATATGTGAAACCATACCGGAATCGTCGCACCATGGAGTTTCGCTCATGACGAGTTTGCCGCACCAGTTCAAGCGCATCCGCCTCAACCTGGCGCGTTCGAAGGAATTCCCCAACGGTTCGGCCCAGCACGGCTATGAGTTCGTCGCCCCGCTCGACGACAACGACCATATCGATGTCGAACTCTGGCGCAAGCACCGGGCCAATTGCGGCGTGCGGCGGTTCTGGAGCGGCGAGGACGACCAGTTCGGTAAGCTCGTTCACAAGGCCGGCGGCGCCGAGCACGCGCGCTGGGTTTTCGACTATGACGACACCGCCGAGGACGACGACGAATCCGGCTACCGCTTCGGCGGCCATCCCTTCCGGGTCGGCGAATATGTCTCGATCCGCGACGAGGACGGTGAGATGCACACCTTCGTGGTGGCCTCGGTCCAGACCGTGGTGTGATTGCGGCCGCTCCGGCTATTGACGGGGCGCACGCCGGCGGAAAGAGTGCGCCGCCGGCCGCCTCCGCGCCGCACAGGAGATTGACGTGCTCATCGATCATCGCACTTACCGCATCAAGCCTGGCAAGTTGCAGGCGCATCTCGGCCTCTACGAGCAGTACGGCCTCGCCGCGCAGGTACGCCATCTCGGCAAGCCGCTCGCCTACCTGGTCGCCGAGAGCGGCGAGCTGAACACCATCGTCCACATCTGGGTCTATGAGGATGCGGCCGACCGCGCCCGGCGCCGTGCCGCCATGCAAGCCGATCCGGAGTGGCAGGCCTATCTCAAGAGGAGCGCCGAAGCGGATTATCTCGACAACCAGACGACCATGCTGATGGTGCCGGCGAAATTTGCGCCGCTCGGCAAGCCGTGATTGCCGGCGCACCTGCATACGGGGCCGCACATGCGCACCAATGACGGATCGCGGACGGGCGGAGAAATCCTCGTCGATCAATTGGTCGCTCATGGCGTGCAGCATGTCTTCTGCGTGCCCGGCGAAAGCTATCTGGCCGCGCTCGATGCCTTCCATGACCGCAGTGTCGCGATCACGGTTTGCCGGCAGGAAGGCGGAGCCGCGATGATGGCGGAGGCGGTCGGCAAGCGCACCGGGCAGCCCGGCATCTGTTTTGTCACGCGCGGCCCGGGCGCGACCAATGCATCGCCGGGCATTCATATCGCGCGCCAGGATTCCACGCCGATGATCTTGTTCGTCGGCCAGGTCGCGCGAGACATGCGCGAGCGCGAAGCCTTCCAGGAGCTCGATTATCGCGCCGTCTTCGGCTCGGTCGCCAAATGGACCACGGAAATCGACGATCCGGCCCGCATTCCCGAGTTCGTCTCGCGCGCCTTCCACACCGCGACCGCCGGACGGCCGGGCCCGGTCGTGATCGCCTTGCCCGAGGACATGCTGATCGAACGCGCGGTGGTGGCGGACGCACTGCCGTTTGCCGCGGTCGAGACCTGGCCCGGCCTCACCGACATGTCGCGCCTGCAGAAGCTGCTATGGGCGGCGCAGAGGCCGGTCGTCCTGGTCGGCGGCAGCCGCTGGTCGGAGAAGGCGTGCGCCGCGTTGCAGCGTTTTGCCGAGCGTTTCGGCCTGCCGGTGATCAGCACGTTCCGGCGCGGGCATCTGTTCGACCAGACGCACCCCAATTATGCCGGCGATCTCGGCGTCGGCCCGAATCCGAAAGTGGTGGCGCGCATCAAGGCGGCCGATCTGTTGCTGCTGATCGGCGGACGGCTTGGCGAAATGCCGAGCCAGGGCTATTCGCTGATCGACATTCCGACGCCGAAACAGACCCTCGTGCACGTGCATCCCGGCGCCGAGGAGCTTGGCCGCGTCTATCATCCGCATCTGGCAATCAATGCCTCGCCGACGGCGTTCGCCGCCGCGATCGAAGGCTTGCAGGCGCCGGGGGCGATTCCCTGGTCGGCCGAGACCAGAGCCGCGCACGCCGACTATCTCGCCTTCAGCGAGAACGCGACCGAGGTGCCCGGCGCCGTCAATGTCGGCAAGATCATGGTCTGGCTGCGCGGCCAGCTTTCGCCCGACGATATCATCTGCAACGGGGCGGGAAATTTTTCCGCCTGGATCCACCGCTTCTACCGCTTCCGCAAATTCGGCACGCTCGTCGGTCCCACTTCGGGATCGATGGGTTATGGCGTGCCCGCCGCCATCGCGATGCAGAAGCTTCATCCCGGGCGCACCGTGTTCTGCCTGGCGGGCGACGGTGATTTTCTGATGAACGGGCAGGAATTTGCCACCGCCGTGCAATACGAGCTGCCGGTCATCATCGCGATCGCCGACAACGGCATGTACGGCACCATCCGCATGCATCAGGAGCGCGAATATCCCGAGCGCATTGTGGCGACCGCGCTGAGAAATCCCGACTTCGCCGCCTATGCCCGCGCCTTCGGCGGCTTCGGCGCGACCGTGGAGAAGACCGCCGATTTCGCGAAAGCGTTCGCCGACGCCCGGGCCTTCGGCAAGCCCGCCATCATCCATCTCAAGCTCGATCCCGAGGCGATCACGCCTTCGACCACGCTGTCGGCGATCCGCACGAAGTCGCTCGCCGGCCGCGATTAGAGCGCGATCCGCCGAAGTGGGAGCCGGTCCGGCGTAAGATCGCGCGAAAAACAACAAATCGCGTACGTGGTCCGATTCAATCCGAACGGATCATGATTTAACCTGCGATTGGACTGCCTCTTGCAATACAACTTAAAATTGATACCATCCAAAATGCAATTAAAACTTGCATATGGAGGAATCAAATGCTCAGAAGTTGTATGGGGGCCGCTTTATTCATTTTTGTCGGTACGACCGCTTTCGGTCAAAATGTGACTGTTGCGCTGGCGCCGAACGCTGTCGCGTCACTACAAACTGAAATGAGTCGAGCGCAATCGCCCGAAGAGGCAGCAAAATATTTTGCAAGAATTGCCAGCGAATTGATCGGGCAAGCCGTGGCTGATGCGCTTCACAGGACGGTTGGCGCGGTGTCGCCTTTAACCACGGCGAACGCCAAAATTACGGGCTGGGAAAAGTACATCATCGACAATGGAATGGGCCTGACCTTTCAATGGCCCACGCCGGCGCTGAGCAATGCGGGGATTTTGCCTGCAAAGTCCTTTACCGGACGCTCGGCCGGTCCTGCTCCTGCGATCACTGGAAGTATTAGCATTACCATCGGGGGCTCGTTCTAGCAATTTGTGCCAACGAGTGAATTATGATTCACTCGTTGGATGCCCTACCGGCGCACCGACAACGTCATCCGCAAGCAGGCCGCCCGGCATAGGGCGATCATCGCCGCCGCGCGCAAGGTCGCAAGCGAGGGCGGCATGGCCGCGCTCCAGATCGTGCCGGTGGCCGAACGGGCCGGGATCGCGGCCGGGACGGTCTACCGGTATTTCCCCTCCAAGACCGAGTTGGTCGGTGCGCTGGTGCGCGCGGTTTCCGAGACCGAAATCGGTGCCGTCAGCCGCGCCGCCGAGGCGGCGCCGGGCCCGATGTCGGGGCTTGCCGCCGCGATCACAACGTTTGCCGCGCGCGCATTGCGCAACCGCCGGCTGGCCTGGGCGGTGCTCGCCGAGCCGGTCGAGCCGGGCGTCGAGGCCTTGCGCGTCGTCTTCCGCCAGGCGCTGGCGGGCGAGTTTCGCAAGCGCATCGTCGCCGCGATGGCGCTCACCCATCTGCCGCAGCAGGATGCCGACCTGAGCGCGGCGGCGCTCGTCGGCGCCCTGATCGAGGCGTTGCTCGGCCCGCTTGCGCCTGGCTCCGCGCACGATCCCGCGCGCCTGCGCGATTCGGTGCAGGCCCTGACTTTGTTCTTGCTGCGCGGGCTCGGCGTGGTCGATGCGCGCGCGCGCGGGCTTGTGGTGCAAACCGCGGTGCCGGCGCACGACGAGGGATGAGGGGCGTTCAGCGCAAGGTCTGCTCGGCCACCCATGCGGTGACCGCGCGCAGCGCCGCCTCGGGATCGTCGGCCAGCCGCTCGTAGATTGCGAGCTGGTTGTCGGCCGAGGTGCCGCGTTCGAAAATACGCCGGCAATGGACCACTTCGGCCGCGCATCCGAGCGCCTCGGCATCGCCGGCAATCTCGGCGATCACCTGCTCGGTGAAGTCGCGCACGCTGATCGCGCCGTCGCCTTCGACCCGCACGAAGCTGCCGTTGATGCCATAGCGCTGCGCCCGCCACTTGTTCTCCACGATGATCGCGCGCGACACGCTCGATATGTCCCAGTTCAGCCAGGGATTGCGCGTCAGCCGCCGGGCGAGCGCCCGGTACAGCGAGGCGATGGCGAGCGTGTCATCAAGCCAAGTGCAGCAGTCGGGCGACCGCAATTCCAGCGTCGGGTGATTGTGCGACGGCCGGATCGCCCACCAGATATAGCTGGCATTGGGCATGACGCCGGCGCGCACCAGCGCCTCGATATAGGCCTCGTATTCGGCCTTGGTGCGCAGCAGCTCCGGCACGCCGGTCCGCGGCAGTTCATCGTAGGCGGCGAGCCGGTAGCCCTTGAGCCCGCTCTGGCGCGACCGCCAGAACGGCGAGGACGTCGACAGCGCGATGAACAGCGGCAGGAACGGCAACATGCGGATCATCATGTCGACCCGCAGGTCGGGATCCGGCAAGGCCACATGCACATGCAGCCCGCACAGCATGTTGCGCTGCCCGATCATCTGCAGGTCGTCCATCACCGTGTCGTAGCGTTTCCCTTTGGACTGGCGCGAGCGTTCCCAGTTCGCGGTCGGGTGCGTGCCGGCGGCAAAGATCGCAAGTCCGTGTGCCTCGGCGATGGTGGCGAGCGACCGCCGCAGGTGGCTCAATTCGGCGCGTGCTGTGGCGATATCGGAAAAGGGAGGGGTCACGATCTCGATCTGCGATTGCAGGAATTCACCGGTGACGCGGGGCCCAAGCTCGCGCCTGGCCGCGTCCAGAAAATCCTGCCGCATGGTGCGCGCGACCGATCCGGTCTGCGCGTCGACCAGAAAATATTCTTCTTCGATTCCGAAGCTGAATTCACCAGGCATGGGCGAAAAAAGACCTCGATCCGGAAAAGGCAGAAAGGCAGAAAGGCAGAAAGCAGGCCGGCGCGATAAAACGCCTTCGGCCTGCAGGGGTTCCCTGCCGCCGGCGGGTCAGGCGGCGCGCGACGGGACCTTGAGCGGCAGCGTTACGACCTTGAGGCCATGCTCCTGCGGGTCGCCGGCGATGTGAAACCCGAGCTCGGAGCACATTGACAGCATGGTCGCATTCTCGGGCAGGACCTGTCCATGGATTGTTTCCAGGCCGAGACTGCGCGCATACGCGATCATCTGGCGCATCAGCAGCCAGCCGAGGCCGCAGCCTTTCAGCGCCGAGCGCAGCAGCACCGCATATTCGCCGCCCTTGCCGTCCGGATCGCGGTGCAGGCGCACGACGCCGAGCGGCTCGGCGGTGTTCTCGTCGAAGGCCACAAATACCATCACGTCGCGGTAATCGACCGCGGCAAGCTTGCGGATGAATTCGTCGGAGAAGCGGCGGATCGGGGCAAAGAAGCGCAGCCGCAGGTCCTCGTCCGTCACCCCGCTCAGGAACTGCGGGTAGAGCGCGACATCCTCCGGCTTGAACGGCCGGATGAAGACGCGCCGGCCGTCGCGCAGCGTCTCGTGCCGCTCCCATTCCGCCGGATAGGCTGACGCTGGCGCATCCACGGCGCGCTCCATGGCTTGCGATGTCGCAGCATGGTGCCGTCGCGCGGCGGCCGGTTCAATGCGACATCAGGACCGGAATCGTCATCGTGCGAATGATGTCGCGCGTCGTCCCGCCGAGAATGAATTCGCGCAGGCGCGAATGGCCATAACCACCCATCACGATCATGTCGGCCTCGAAATCGGCGGCGTAGGAGAGGATGACGTCGGCGACCTCGATATTGGACGACGAAAGCTGCTTGACGGTCACCTTCAGCCCGTGCCGCGCCAGGTGATGGCCCATGTCGGCGCCGGCCACGTCGTCGGGGGCGATCTTGCTGGTTGCCACCACGATCAGATCGATGGCCTTCGCTTTCTTGAGCAGCGGCACCGAATCGCCGATGGCGCGCGCCGCGGTCGCGCTGCCGTCCCAGCAGCAGACCGCGCGGTTGAGCGTGAGCCCGCCTTTCTGGATGTAGGGCACCGCCAGCATTGGACGCCCGCTCTGGAACAGGGCGGCTTCCAGCACGAGGTCGGGCCCGACCTTCTCGTCGGGCTCGGGCTGGCCGACGACCGTCAGGTCCGCGCGCCGGGCGGCAAAGGCGAAATCGCGCATCGCCTCCGACGGCGTGGCCTGGCAGATGCGGGCGTCGAACGAACGCCCGGCAAGCTTGGCGGCGTTCTCGAACTTCGCCACCGCATTCTGCGCGGCTTTCATGCAGGCCGCGCGATCGGCGGCGATCACGTCGGTCGCGATCGTGCCGATGACCGGCCCCGGGATGATCTGCTCGTAGGCGTACGCCACCGCCGAAATGTGGGCGTCGAATGCCTCGGCGACCGACAGCGCATAGGTTGCGGCCGGGTCTTTGTCGGCGTCGACAGAAAGATTGAGGAGGATATCCTTGAACACGGGGCGCTCCACGATTGTCCGGTTGGCGACGGGGCTTAAACAACAGCAACGGTAAACTAATCGCGAAGACCGCGTGTCTTCGTTGACGCAGATCAACCGATAGCGCATTCCAGGACGGCCGGGCCGGGACTGTCAATCCGAACCGCCATTTTGCCGCCACCGGACTTATATTTATTCTACATTTTTCGGAGTGCTGCCGCCATGTCCGTGACCATGCCCCCGCTCGACCAGACGATCCTGTCGCGGCGCGCCGAGATCGTGCGTGCCCTGCGCGCGATCGTGCCGGGCGAAGGCGTGATCGATTCCGAGAGCGAGATGCGGCCCTATGAGTCGGATGGTCTGACGGCCTACCGGCAGCTTCCCCTCGTCGTCGTCCTGCCCTCGACCACCGAGCAGGTCAGCCGGATCCTGCGCTATTGCCATGACCACCGCATCAAGGTCGTGCCGCGCGGCGCCGGCACCTCGCTGTCGGGCGGCGCGCTGCCGCTTGGCGACGGCGTCCTGCTCGGCATGGCCAAGTTCAGCCGCATCCGCGAAATCGATTACGAAAACCGCGTCGCCGTGGTCGAGCCGGGCGTCACCAATCTCGGCGTCACCCGGGCGGTGGAAGCGCGGGGCTTCTATTACGCGCCCGATCCGTCCTCGCAGATCGCCTGCACCATCGGCGGCAACATCGCGGAGAATTCCGGCGGCGTGCATTGCCTGAAATACGGCATGACCACCAACAATGTGCTCGGCCTCGAAATGGTGCTGATCACCGGCGAGGTCATCCGCATCGGCGGCAAGCATCTGGATTCCGAAGGCTACGACATTCTCGGCATCATGACCGGTTCGGAAGGCCTGCTCGGGGTGGTGACGGAGGTCACGGTGCGCATCCTCAGGAAGCCGGAGACCGCGCGCGCGGTGCTGATCGGCTTTGCCAGTTCCGAAGATGCCGGCGAATGCGTCAGCCGGGTCATCGCCGCCGGCATCATTCCGGGCGGCATGGAGATGATGGACAAGCCGGCCATCCATGCGGTCGAGGAATACGTCCATGCCGACTATCCCCTCGATGTGGAAGCGCTGCTCATCGTCGAGCTCGATGGCGGCCAGGCCGAGGTCGATCACCTGATCGGGCGCGTGGAGGCGATCGCGAACGAGTGCCGGGCGACCACGCTGCGCGCCTCGATGTCGGAGGACGAGCGGCTTCTGTTCTGGGCCGGGCGCAAGGCGGCGTTCCCGGCGGTCGGCCGCATTTCGCCGGATTATTACTGCATGGACGGCACGATCCCGCGCGCCAAGCTGCCGCTCGTGCTGGCGCGCATGCGCGAGCTGAGCGAGACTTACCGGCTGCGGGTGGCCAATGTCTTTCACGCCGGCGACGGCAACCTGCATCCGCTCATCCTCTATGACGCCAACAAGGAGGATGAGCTTGCGCGCGCGGAGGCGTTCGGCGCCGACATTCTCAAGCTGTGCGTCGAAGTCGGCGGCGTCTTGACCGGCGAGCATGGCGTCGGGGTCGAGAAACGCGACCTGATGCCGGTGATGTTTTCGGAGATCGATCTTGCCCAGCAGCAGCGGCTCAAGTGTGCGTTCGATCCGGAGAGCCTGCTCAATCCCGGCAAGGTTTTTCCACAGCTTCACCGCTGCGCCGAGTTGGGCCGGCTGCATGTGCGGGCCGGCAAGCTGCCGTTCCCCGACATTCCAAGATTTTAGAGCATGATCCGGAAAGGTGCGAAACGGCTTTCGGACAGGATCATGCGCAAAATACAGAACGAAAGCGGGGTTCCGTTTGCAGGAAACATCATCCCACTTTAGTCGGCGCTTGATCCAGCGCAAGGTAATCGGCATATCGTTTTGCGACACGCGCACCGACTGCCGCGGAGCGCGCTCATGTCAAAATCCATCGTCGTGATCGACGGCCATCCCGATCCGGATCCGGCTCGGCTTTGCCACGCGCTGGCGGCCGCCTATAGCGAGGGCGCACAGGCGGCCGGTCACCGCGTCGTGCACCTGACGCTGGCGCGGATCGCCATCGACCCCGTGCGCACGCGCGCGGACTGGGAGGACGGCGTGCCCGAGCCCGCAGTGCGCGACTGCCAGCACGCCGTCGGCGCGGCGGACCATCTCGTCATCATCTATCCGCTCTGGCTCGGCTCGATGCCGGCTTTGCTCAAGGCGTTTTTCGAGCAGGTGTTCCGCCCGGGTTTCGCGGTCAAGCGCGACCGTATGCAATGGCGGGCGGGACTGCTGCAGGGAAAGTCGGCGCGCGTCGTCGTGACAATGGGAATGCCGGCCTTTGCCTATCGCTGGTTTTTCGGCGCGCATAGTCTCAAAAGCCTCAAGCGCAACATCCTCTCGTTCAGCGGCATAGGCCCGATCCGCAACACCCTGATCGGCAATGTCGAAGGCTGCTCCGCCGAAAGCCGTACGCGGCTGCTTGCAACAATGCGTGAACTCGGACACGCGGGTTCCTGAAAGAGGGGCTTGCCTTCGGCGCCGTCCCCTGAGACGATTGCGTTACCGGCGTCAGAAATGGCCGGACGAAAACCGGTCGTACGGCGCCGAGGGAGGCGTCGATGGCGGTCGCGAACGGCAATGGCAACAAACCCAAGGGCAATCGATCCAGGGGGCCCCGGTGCATAGCGCTGGTCGGCCCCTTTCAAAGCGGGAAAACCACCCTTCTCGAGGCAATTCTGGCGCGCACCGGCGCAATCCAGCGCCAGGGCTCGGTTGACGCCGGCAACACGGTCGGCGACGGCTCGAAGGAAGCGCGCGACCACCGCATGAGCGTCGAACTGTCGGTCGCGACCACGACCTTCATGGACGAAAGCTATACTTTTATCGATTGCCCCGGCTCGGTCGAATTCATCCATGACATGCGCGCGGCGCTGCCGGCGGTCGATGCCGCCGTCGTCGTCTGCGAGGCGGACGAAAAGAAAATTCCGCAATTGCAGCTTATCCTGCGTGACCTCGAAGAGCAGAAGATTCCCCGTTTTCTGTTCCTCAACAAGATCGACAAGAGTGACAAGCGGCTGCGCGATACGCTGAAGCTGCTGCAGCCGGCCTCGCGCTTCCCGCTCCTGCTGCGGCAGATCCCGATCTGGAAGAACGACATCGTCACCGGCTTCGTCGATCTCGCGCTCGAGCGCGCGCATGTCTACAAGGAGCACGCCGCCTCCGAAGTGATCGAGTTGTCGGGCGAGGACCTCGAGCGCGAGAAGACCGCCCGTTTCACCATGCTGGAAACGCTCGCCGACCACGACGACGAGCTGATGGAGCAGTTGCTCGAAGACATTCCGCCGCCGCGCGACCGCGTGTTCGATGATCTCGCCAGGGAGCTGCGCGACGGGCTGGTCTGTCCGGTCCTGATCGGGGTCGCCACCCGCACCAACGGCGTGCTGCGCCTGATGAAAGCGCTGCGGCATGAAGCGCCCGATATCGATGCGACCGCGACCAGGCTTGGCGTCGATGCCGGGGGCGATTCGGTCGCCTATGTGCTCAAGACCATCAACACCGCGCACGGCGGCAAGATTTCGGCCGCGCGCGTGCTCGCCGGCCAGATCGGCGACGGCGTGACCCTGATTTCGGAAGAGACGGAAGCCGGCCGCGTGTCGGGCGTTTTCAAGCTGACGGGCCAGGCGACCGAGAAGCGCGGCGCGGCAAGCACGGGCGAAACCGTCGGTCTCGGCAAGCTCGATCATGCCGGCACCGGCGACACGCTCTCCTCCGGCAAGACGCCCCATCGCCACGTCGCCGACATCAAGCCGTATCCGCCGGTACTGGCGGTGGCGATCGCCGCCCGGGAGCGCAAGGACGACGTCAAGCTCGGTCAGGCGCTCGCCAAGATGGTCGAGGAAGACCCCTCGATCATCATCGTGCACAATGCCGATGCCCACGAGGTCATTCTGTGGGGGCAGGGTGAGATGCATCTGCGCGTGGCGATCGAGCGGCTGACCGAGCGCTTCGGCGTCGCGATCGAGAAGCGCAAGCCCTCGGTCGGCTATCGCGAGACCGTCCGCAAACCGATCACGCAGCGCGGGCGCCACAAGAAACAGTCGGGCGGTCACGGCCAGTTCGGCGATGTCGTCGTCGAGATCAAGCCGCAGCCGCGCGGCACCGGCTTTGTGTTCAGCGAGACCATCACCGGCGGCGTCGTGCCGCGCAACTATATCCCCTCGGTGGAGGAAGGCGTGCTCGACGGGCTCAAGCAGGGCCCGCTCGGCTTTCCGGTGGTCGATGTCGCCGTCACGCTGATCGACGGCTCCTATCACACCGTCGATTCATCGGACCAGGCGTTCCGCACCGCCGGGCGCATTGCCATCACCGAAGGGCTGCCGCAATGCCAGCCGGTTCTACTGGAACCGATCCATGAGGTGGAGATTGTCTGCCCGAGCGATGCGACCGCCAGGATCAACGCCATTCTGTCCGGGCGGCGCGGCCAGATTCTGGGCTTCGACACCCGCGAGGGCTGGCCGGGCTGGGACGCGGTGCGCGCGCAGATGGCGGAAGCGGAGATCGGCGACCTGATCATCGAAATCCGCTCGGCGACGGCAGGAGTCGGCACCTTCACCTTCAAGTTCGACCACATGGCCGAATTGACCGGCCGCACCGCCGACCAGATCGTCGCCGCGCGACGGGCGGCGGAGTGAGTCTCGTATCGCGGGCGCGGTGCAGCACGAAGTGGTGCACCGTGGACCCGGGATCGCAATAGACTCAGTCGCCGCGGACGAAGCAGCCGCGACGGTCGCGGATCGGCGGCGCACCGTTCGCGCCGCCGGGGCTCACGCTGCATCGCGTCCGGGACATGATTGCTTCACCCCAGCGCCGGATAGTCGGTATAGCCCCTGGCTTCGCCGGCATAGAAGGTGGATGGATCCGGGGTATTGAGCGGCGCGCCGGTCCGGATGCGCGCGGGCAGGTCGGGGTTGGCGAGAAACGCCGTGCCGAACGCGACGAGATCGGCTTCGCCTTTGCGGATGGCAGCGCGCGCGCTGGCCGCGTCATAGCCGCCATTGACGATGCAGGTTCCCTTGAACAGCCGGCGCAGCTCGGGGACAAGCCGCGCCGGATCGGTCACCGGGTCGGTGACGTGCAGGTAACCGATGCCGAGCTCGCTCAGGCGCTGCGTCAGGTACGAGAAGGTTGCGCGCGGATCGGAATCGGACATCGCGTTGAAGCTGCCGGTCGGCGAGATGCGATAGCCGACGCGGTCCTTGCCCCAGACATCGATCACCGCCTGCGTGACTTCGAGCGGCAGGCGCACGCGGTTTGCGAGGCTGCCGCCATAGGCGTCGGTCCGGCGGTTGGTGCCGTCGCGCGTGAACTGGTCGAGCAGATAGCCGTTGGCACCGTGCAGTTCGACACCATCGAAGCCGGCCGCCTTGGCATGCTCGGCGCCGCGGCGGAACTGCGCGACGATGCCGGGAATTTCCGGCAGGTCGAGTGCGCGCGGGGTCACCATCGGTTTCGGTCCCTGCGCGGTGAACACCTTGCCGTTGGCGGCGATCGCCGAGGGCGCGACCGGCAACGCGCCGCCATGGAAGTCGGGATGCGAAATGCGCCCGACATGCCAGAGCTGTAGGAAAATGCGCCCGCCCGCGCGCGCGACCGCGGCGGTGATCTGCTTCCAGCCTGCGATCTGTTCGGGCGAATGAATGCCGGGCGTGCGGATATAGCCGACGCCTTGCGGGCTGACCTGGCTCCCTTCGGTGATGATCAGTCCGGCGCCGGCGCGCTGCTGGTAATAGGTGGCGGCGAGCGGATTGGGAACGTTGCCATCGAGCGCGCGGCTACGCGTCATCGGCGCCATCACCAGGCGGTTGGCAAGCTGCAGCGAACCGAGCGTATAGGGCGAGAACAGCGGATCGCCGGTGTCCGGCCGGGCGGTCGTGGCAAATGGGGCGTTCATGGCAAATCCTTTCGATAGGGTGGATTTCCGGTAGCGGGAAAGAGGGCGCCGGGCTTCACCCTGATCGGGAGGAGGCCGGCGGGCGAGCGCCCGGCGCGCGGCGTGGCATTGGCGCCACGTCGGAGAAACTGGTCAGCAGCGCAAGCCGGCCGCGGCGGGGGCCTCCTGCGGCGGCAGGCTGGCGGCGATCCTGCCGAGGCAGCGCTCCAGCGCGCCTGGATCGACGCCGTCGGCTTTCATCACCAGACGGACCAGCGGGTCGGAAAGAATGGCGGGAAAGGTCAGGGAAGGCGTCCGCGCCGCACTTTCGGCGGCGCCGCACTTGACGTAGAGGGGTGAAGACATGGGACCTCCTGTGGACCTCCTGGAGACTTCTTGGCCAGAAAACGCGGGACGGGACCCGTTGAATGTGGTACCGATCAGTAACATCTAGTTACCGACCGGTAACACCCCTGTCAAGAC
>WBUW01000513.1 GCA_008933495.1 Pseudorhodoplanes sp. | reverse complement strand
CCTTCGGCAGCGACGGCGCCGCGCCGCTGCCGCGCGCGATCAGCGCGCCGTGGCTGGCGCCGTCGCTGCCGAAGGTGGTGCGGCCGACCCGATAGCGCGGCTGCGGACCGAGCAAAGTCGCGGCGGCGCCGTCCCCGAACAAGGGCGCGGTGGCGCGGTCGCCCGGATCTATCAGCCGGGAATAAGTGTCAGCGGTCACCAGCAGCGCGCGCTGCATTCCTTGCGTCTGCATCAGGCCGAGCGCCGTCGACAATCCGTAGACCCATCCCGAACAGCCGAGCGAAATGTCGAACACCGCGCAATCGCGGCGCAGTTTCATGGCGTCATGCACCAGCGCCGAGGTATGCGGCAGCAGGTGGTCGGGCGTCTGCGTGACGACGATGAGGAGATCGATTGCCTCGGCAGCGAGCCGGCTTTGCCGCAGCACCGCGCGCCCCGCCGCGGCCGCCAGGCTGGAGGTCGTCTCGCTATCGGAGACGATGTGGCGCCGGGAAATGCCGAGCTTGTCGCGGATGAAGGCGGTGTCGAAGCCGTGCCGTGCGGCGATTTCCTCGCTGCTGACGACGCGCTCCGGCAAGGCATAGGCGACATCGACGATGCCCAGGTCCGGGCTTTGCACGGCTGCGTCGTTCATGAGCGCTATTCCGCGTGCACCGAATAGTTCAGCAGCAACGCGGCCGGCGCGCCGCTGCTGGCGCGATAGCGCACGCGGTTCATCACATAGCGGCGCGCCCCGAACGCGCGCGCGCTCACATTCTCAAAGATGACGGGGCCCGGCGTGGCCATATCGTCCCGGGCATAGGCGATGTCCTGGCCTTCGACGAATTCGACGCGCGGCTTTCCTGCCTGCGGCGGCAGCGAGGCCTGGATTGCGCGCTTGTTGGCTTCGATCACGGCCTTGAGAAAGCGCGCTCCGTCGCCGGCCGCGATGTCCGCGGTGGCGGAATAATCCCCGGTCGGCGTGAACCGCCCGATGGGATGCGGCTCGTCGGGAACGGCATCGGCGATCGGCCGCCGGTCGTCGAACCGCATGATGGCGTGGAACGGGCGGCCCGCGGCCTCGCCCTCGATGAGGGCGTCGTCCTGCGGCTGCGGAGCGCCGGCGGGAGCCCCGAACACCAGCGTGAGCGTGCCGTTCGACAAGGCCCGGCGCGTGAACTTCACCCGCCGCACCAGCGCCTGCCGCGTGCGCGCGGTTTCGGTTGCGAGCCGCAAGGCCTCGATCAGGACCACGACGCCCTGCACATAATCGCGGCTACCGACGCGCACGAATTGCATATCGCGCACGATGCGAATCGGCGTGTCCGCCTTGGCCTGCAAGCCGCTCATGCGGCGACCGTCTCCGCCAGCGCCTGCACCACGCGCTCCACGTCGGCGACTTCCATGGCGGGATAGAACGGAAGGCTGAGCGTCGCGGCATAGAACCGCTCGGCGCCCGGCAAATCCGGCGCGCCGCGGCGGCTGTAATAGGGCTGCCGGTTCAGCGGAATGTAATGGACCTGCGTGCCGATGCCGCGCGCATGCAGCGCGCGCATCACGGCACCACGGCTGCGGCGCGCGCCCTCAAAATCGATCGAAACCTGATAGAGATGCCATCCGCTCTGCTGGCCGGAAATGCGCGGCGCCGGCTTGATCAGATTGGACAGCGGCGCCAATAGCCGGTCATAGGCGTCCGCCAGCATGCCGCGCCGAGCGAGAAAGCGGTCGAGCTTGGCAAGCTGGCTGTGTGCGAGCGCGCATTGCAGATCGGGCAGGCGGTAGTTCCAGCCAAGCTCCGGCATTTCGTAATACCAGGGGTTGGGCTCGCCATCCTCGAAACTGAGATCGCGTTCGCTCCAGGCGGCCGGCGAGCGCTCCATGCCGTGGCTGCGCAATCGCCGCAGCCGCGCCGCGAGTTCCGGCGTGCGGCAGGCGATCGCTCCGCCTTCGCCCGCGGTGATGGTCTTCACCGGATGGAACGAGAACACCGCCGCGTCGGAATGCGCGCAGGCGCCGGTCGGGACCATGCGGCCCTCGCCGTCCGCATGCGCCGCGCCGAGCGCGTGGCAGGCATCCTCGATCACGGCCGCACCGGCCTCGCGCGCGATCGCGCCGATTGCCGGCATGTCGGCGAGCCGCCCGCCGAGATGCACCGGCAGCACCGCGCGCACCGACGATTGCGCGCGCGCGAGCGCGTCGCGCAGGCTTTGCGGCGTCATCAGGCCCGTCACCGGATCGACATCGGCGAACACCACCTCCCCGCCCAGGAGGCAAATGACATTTGCAGTGGCCA
>WBUW01000034.1 GCA_008933495.1 Pseudorhodoplanes sp. | reverse complement strand
GGGCAAGGCCGTGTTTGCGGAAAAGCCGCTGGCGCCGGGCGTCGCCGAGGCCGCCCGCATAGTCGCCGCGGCCAAGGAGAGCCGGCGCCCGGTCATGGTCGATTTCGAATTTCCCGAACTGCCGACCTGGCGGCGCGCCAAGGCGCTGCTCGATGACGGCGCGCTCGGGCCCCTGCGCCATGTCGTCGTCACCTGGCAGGTCGAGAATTATGCCACGCTCCATCGCCTGCGCACCTGGAAGACCAGCAGCGAGGGCGGCGGCGGCGCGCTCGGCAACCTGGTCAGCCATTGCTTCCATTATCTGGAATATTTCTGCGGCCCGATCGAAAGCCTCTCGGCGCGGCTGTTCGGCCTGCCGGGGGAGGAGCGGCCGAGCGAAAGCACGGTGGCGCTCGCGGGCGCCTTTGCCTCGGGCGCCGGGCTCAGCCTGGCGATGAGCGCCGCCTCGTATCTGGGCTCCGGCCACCGCCTCGAAATCTACGGCGAGGACGGCACGCTCGCGCTCGCCAATCCGACCGCCGACTATATGCGCGGCTTCGAACTGCGCTTCGCGCGCCGCCCGGCGGCGGCGCTGGAACGCCTCGACATTGCCTATCCGGAACAGGACCGCTATCCCGACAGCCGCATCGCCCCGATCGCGCGCCTCGTGGCGCGCTTTCTCGATGCCATCGAACAAGGCACGACGCCGAGCCCCGGCATCCGCGAGGGCTATCGCGTGCAGCACCTGATCGAGATGGCGCGCCTGGCGCACGATCTCGGCGAAACCGTAACAGTGGACGACGCATGAGCGCGCGCAACATCCTGGTCACCGGCGGCAGCGGTTTCATCGGCTCCGCGCTCGTCCGGCGGCTCGTGCGCGACGGCCATCGCGTGCGCGTGCTCGACGACAATTCGCGCGGGCGGGCGCGCCGGCTCGCCGGGGTCGAGAACGACATCGAGTTCGTCGGCGGCGACATCCGCAATTTCGAGACCGTGGTGGCGGCCGCGCGCGGCATGGACGAGGTGCACCACCTCGCCTTCGTCAACGGCACCGAGTTGTTCTACAGTCAGCCCGAACTCGTGCTCGATGTCGGCGTCAAGGGCATGATCCATGTCATCGATGCCTGCCGGCGCCACGGCATCGGCACGCTGATCCTGGCCTCGAGCTCGGAGGTCTACCAGACCCCGCCGCGCATCCCGACCGCCGAGGACGCCCCGCTGGTCGTGCCCGACCCGATGAACCCGCGCTTCTCCTATGGCGGCGGCAAGATCATCAGCGAGCTGATGGCGATCAATTTCGGCCGCAAGTTCTTCGAGCGCGTGCTGATCTTCCGCCCGCACAATGTCTACGGGCCCGACATGGGCTTCGAGCACGTGATCCCGCAATTCGCCCTGCGCTTTAAGAAAGCCGCCGCCGAAAACCCGGCCGGGCCGGTGCCGTTTGCGATCCAGGGCAGCGGCGCGGAGACCCGCAGCTTCTGCTTTATCGACGACCTGGTCGAGGGCGTGATGGTGATGCGCGCGCGGGGCGACCACCTCAATATTTACCATGTCGGCACCACCGAGGAGATCGCCATTGCCGAGGTCGCCCGCCTGATCGCCCGCCATGCCGGCCGCCCGCTCGACCTGCAGACCGGGCCGACGCTTGCCGGCAGCACCGCCCGCCGCTGCCCCGATATTTCTAAATTGTCCGCCCTCGGCTATAAGCCTCGCGTCCTGCTGGCGCAGGGCCTGCCCCCGACCGTCGACTGGTACCGGGTGCATGAACATCTCGCGCCGAAATCCTGACCGGGTCTCGCCCGTCGCGTGCTGAAGGGGGTTGTCTTGCGTCCATCCAAAGTCGCCCGCGGCGCGGGGACCGGGGCCAGCGTGCCGGTCGAATGCTGCCAGATCTGCGGCCACGAGCCGCTCGAAAACATGCTCACGCTGAGCTACATGCCGCCGGTCAACCAGATGGTGAAGATCGGCAGCGTGCCGCGCCAGCAGCCCTGGTTTCCGACCAACCTGCTCTATTGCGGCAAATGCGAGCTGGTGCAGCTCGGGCTGGCGGTCGATCCGGTCATCATCTTCCCGCCCGAATATCCCTACACCAGCGGCACCACCAGGGTGCTGCGCAACAATTTCGCCGACCTGTGCGCGGAATCATCGAAGCTGCTCGGCCTGAAATCCGACGACCTCGTGATCGACATCGGCTCGAACGACGGCACGCTGTTGTCCAATTTCAAGGCCGCCGGCTATCGCGTGCTCGGCATCGAGCCGACCGATGTCGGCCATATCGCCAACAGCCGCGGCATTCCGACCGTGCAGCATTATTTCAGCCCCGACACCGCGCGCGCGGTCAAGCGCGGGCACGGGGCGGCGCGCGTGGTCACCGCCGCCAACTGCTTTGCGCACATGGAAGACGTGCACGGCATCGTCGACGGCATTCTCGAACTGCTGGCGCCGGACGGCGTGTTCATCTCCGAATCGCACTATCTGATCCCGCTGCTCGACAAGCTGCAATACGACACCGTCTATCACGAGCACCTGCGCTATTATTCGCTGCACAGCCTCAAATATCTGCTCGAGATGAACGGGCTGGACGTGTTCCACGCCCGGCCGATCCCCTCGCATGGCGGCTCGATCCGCGTCTATGCCGCGCGCAAGGGCGCGCGCAAGGCGGAGCCGGGCGTGGCGCAGATGCTTGCGGCCGAGCCGGTAGGCGACGCCATGCGCCGGCGCCTTGCCGCCTTCCGGCGCGAGGTCATGCTCTCCAAGCTGCGGCTGCACGCGATCCTGCGCGACTACAAGGAGAAGGGCGCGCGCATCGCCGGCATCAGCGCGCCCTCGCGCGCCTCCACGCTGGTCAATTATGTCGGGCTCGACGACGCCATCATCGACTATGTGTGCGAGATCAAAGGATCGCTGAAGATCGGCATGTACATGCCGGGTACGCTGATCCCCGTGGTCGAGGAAAGCCGCCTCTACGAGGACCAGCCGGACGCCGCCGTCGTCTTTTCCTGGCACATTGCCGAGGAACTGGCGCCCAAATTGCGCGCCAACGGCTTCCGCGGCGCCCTGATCACGCCGCTGCCGGTGCCGCGCGTTCTGTAAGGACGATGCCATGGCCGCGCTGCCCGCCCAGGACAAGCAGAAGGAGATCGCATTCTTCGACGCGCATGCGGCAGCCGACGACTATGACGTGTTCACCCCGGCGGCGAACGCGCGGCTGATTGCCGCGTTCAAGCGCCTGACCGGGCTGCCGCGCGGGGCACGCGTGGCCGATCTCGGCTGCGGCTCGGGCGCCTTCACCGAACTCCTGCGCCAAGAGGGCTATCAGGCGACCGGCGTCGACATCAGCCCCAAATTGATCGCCGTCGGCCGCGCAAAATATCCCGGTCTTGATCTGTGCGAGGGCGACGTCGAACAGCTTCCCTTCGAGTCCGGCCGCTTCGACGGCGTGCTGCTGAGCGGCCTCGTGCATCATTTTCCCGATCCGCGCCGCTGCGCGGCCGAAACCTTCCGCATCCTGCGCCCGGGCGGGCGCTTCATGGCGTTCGACCCCAACCGGCTCAACCCGTTCATGTACCTCTACCGCGACCGCACCTCGCCCTTCTACAGCCCGGTCGGGGTGACCGAGAACGAGCGGCCGGTGCTGCCGGCCGAGATCGCCGGCGTGTTCCGCGAGGCCGGATTCACCGTTTCCACCGATTACCTGGCGGGTCTTGCCTATCGCTATGTCGCCTCCGACAAGACACGGCTCCTGCTTCCGATCTATAATTTCATCGATGGTGCCGTGTTCAATCTCGGCTTCATGAAACCCTTCCGCCCGTTTGTGCTGACCAGCGGAGTTAAGCCGTGAACGTCCGACCCGACCTGTGTGCGCCTGAGCCGACCACCGTCGAGAATGCCGACATCACCGTGGTCGGCGGCGCCGGCCATGTCGGCATTCCGCTGGTGCTGGCGCTGGCCGCCGCCGGATCGCGGGTCAATGTCAACGACATCAACAACGAGACACTCGCGGTCCTGAAATCGGGGCGCCTGCCCTATATCGAGTACGACGCCGCCGACCTGCTGACCAAGGCGCTGGCTGACAAGCGACTGGTGTTCACCGACCATCCCTCGCAGATTTCCAGGCGCGGGCCGGTGGTTGTCACCATCGGCACGCCGGTCGACGAGTTCCTCAACCCGGTGCGCCGGGTGGTGCAGGGCTGCATCGACTCGCTGTTGCCGCACATGGCCGACGGGCAATTGCTCGTGCTGCGCTCGACCGTCTTCCCCGGCACCACCGACTGGGTGCACCATTATCTCGAAGACATGGGCCGCAGGATCAAGGTCGCGTTCTGCCCGGAGCGCGTGGTGCAGGGCTATGGCATCAAGGAATTGCGCGAAATGCCGCAGATCGTCAGCGGCACGACGCCGGAGGCCGAACGCGACGCCAGAGCGCTGTTCGAATCGATCTCGCCGGAAGCCGTCGTGGTCAGCCCGATGGAGGCGGAATTCGCCAAGCTGTTCAACAACGCCTACCGCTATATCGAATTCGCGGCGACCAACGAGTTCTATCTGATCGCGCGCTCGGCCGGGCTCGACTATCAGCGCATCCTCAATGCGATGAAGCACAATTATCCGCGTGCGCGCAACATCCCCCGCCCCGGCTATGCCGCAGGGCCGTGCCTGGTCAAGGACACGATGCAGCTTGCCGCCTATGCGCGCAACCAGTTCGGGCTCGGACACGCCGCGATGCTGATCAATGAAGGCCTCGTGCTGCACGTGATCGACGATCTGCAGAAGCGCTACGATCTTGGCGCCATGGCGGTCGGCCTGCTCGGCATGGCGTTCAAGGCGGAGGTCGACGACACCCGCGCCTCGCTCAGCTACAAGTTCAAGAATGCGCTGGCGAGCCACGCCCGCGAGGTGCTGACCACCGATCCGTTCGTGACCACCGACCCCGATCTGCGCCCGCTCGACGACGTGATCGCGCAAAGCGACATCATGATCCTGTGCACGCCGCATGCCTGCTACAAGGACGCGGATTTCGCCGGCAAACCGGTGGTCGATGTCTGGGGATTCCTGCAGGGCCCGCATATCGTGCGCTGAGCGATGACCGCGCGCGTCGATATCGTCATCCCGGTCTACAACGAAGGCGGCAACATCCTGCGTACGCTCGCCGCGCTTACGCGCGATGTGCGCACGCCCGCCCGCATCCTCGTCTGCTACGACCGCGAGGACGACGACACCTTGCCGGCCATCCGCGACAATCCGGCGGCGGCCGGCTCGACGCCGGTCGTGTTCGTGCGCAATCACGGGCGCGGCGCCCATAGCGCGGTCATGGCGGGCTTTGCGGCGAGCACGGCGCCGTTCGTCCTCGTCTATCCGGCCGACGACGACTACAATGCCGGTATGCTGGACGCGATGGTGGCCAAGGCCGGGCAGGGTCACGACATTGTCTGCGCCAGCCGCTTCATGCCGGGCGGCGGCATGACCGGCTGCCCGTGGCTCAAGGCCGTGCTGGTGCGGGCCGCCAATTTCACGCTGCATCACCTCGCAAGACTTCCGACCCGCGACGCCAGCAACGGCTTTCGCCTGTTCTCGCGCCGCGCGATCGCGCGCATCGCCATCGAATCCGACAGCGGCTTCTGCTACAGCATCGAACTGCTGGTGAAATGCCACCGGCTCGGCTGGCCGATCGGCGAAGTGCCGGCACGCTGGTTCGAGCGCGCGCACGGCCAGAGCCGCTTTCGCGTGCTGCGCTGGCTGCCGGCCTATCTGCGCTGGTACTTTTACGCCTTCGCCACCACCTATCTGCGGCGGCCGGCGGCGAGCGTGCGGCTGAAGGCGGCGTAACACGGAGGCGGCGAACGCCATGAACGAGGGCTGGCCCCGGATCCTTGCGCGCCGCACCACGCGGCTTTCGCCCTGGGCGGGCATCATCGAGCGCGACGTCGCCTTCGCACCCGGCGAACAGGCGCAAACCTATCACGCCGTGATCCAGCCCGATTACATCGCCATGCTCGCGCGCACGCCGGACGGGCGCATTCCGCTCGTGCGGCAATACCGGCCGGCGCTGGAAGCCTTCACCTGGGAGTTGCCCGCCGGCACCGTCGATCCCGGGGAGACTGCGGCGGCCGCGGCGGCGCGCGAGCTGCTGGAGGAAACCGGGCATCCGTCATTGGCGGTGCATTTGCTCGGCACCTTTGCGCCCTGCTCCGGGCGCCTTGCCAACAAGGTGCATTCTTTCTTCATCGAGGCCGGCGAGGCGATCGCCGGGCGCGCGCCGGAGACCGGCATCGCCGTCCGGCTGGTGACGCCCGAAGAGCTGGCCGCCATGATCAAGGCCGACCAGTTCGACTCGCAGCAGCATCTCGGCACCCTGATGCTCGCGCGCCTGCATGGTTTTCTCGACCTGCCGGTTGCCTGAAATTCCGGTTGGCTTTTCGCCGCGAATGCGGACATCGATTGCGGACGGCGGCGCCGCACGCGGCAGTCTGCTTGATGCAATCGAGGCTCCGGGGATCCGTTTCGGTGGCGCGCGTCCTGACGGATTCGGGATTGCAGATCGCCGGCGCCGCGATCGTGCCGGTGGCGGCAATTACAGTTGTGGATTTCAGAAATTCGCGACGATCCATCAAACCCTCCGGATGCAAGACCAGCGGCCGCGGAGGACGTTCCGTAAGGAACGCAGCAGCAGCGGGCGCGTCCGCGCGGTATCGCCTAACGCCATGATTTCATGACCGTATTCGAATCGTATCGCGAACAAGCCGGCGGACGATCACCGGCACCAGCCAACGATCGCATACAGCAAGTCTCTGTATGCATAAAAATTAGACAGTTTCTGATTGCGCGATGTCTTGCCCGATTTAAGGGCGATGCTATCGCAATTGCCTTTTCTCAAACGCGGCACGCGATTTGCTGATCAACTGCGCAGCCACCACCCGGCCGCCGGCCGCCGTTCATGCAGACGCGCGATCCCACCCGATGGACCTCACGCTGAAGATCGTCATCGTCGACGAGAGCCCGGTGCGCTCCGCCATCATCGAGGAAGGATTGCGCGAAGCCGGCTACTCGCACGTGGTACGCGTCGCCGAGACCGCCAACCTGCTGGCGCGCATCTATGCCATCGACCCCGACGTGATCGTGATCGACCTGGAAAACCCGAGCCGCGACGTGCTCGAACAGATGTTCCAGGTGAGCCGGGTGGTGAAGCGGCCGATCGCGATGTTTGTCGACCAGAGCGACGCCGCCTCGATCCAGGCTTCAGTCGACGCCGGCGTGTCCGCCTATATCGTCGGCGGCCTGGCCAAGGAACGGGTCAGGAGCATCCTCGATCTGTGCATCTCGCGTTTCAATGCGTTTTCGCGCCTGCAGGCGGAACTGGAACAGGCCAAGACCGCGCTCAGCGACCGCAAGATCATCGATCGCGCGAAAGGCATCCTCATGAAAGCGAAGAACCTCAGCGAAGAGGAGGCCTATTCGCTGATGCGCAGCACCGCGATGCGCGAAAAGAAGAAGATCGTCGAGATCGCGCAGTCCGTCATCACCGCCGCGGAGATGCTGAAATGAGCGGCGCCAGGTTGTGCATCGGTTTCATCCCGCTGGTCGATGCGGGCGCGCTCATTGTCGCGGTCGACAAGGGCTTCACCGCCGCCGAGGGCCTCGACGTCGAGCTGGTGCGCGAAGTCTCCTGGTCGAACGTGCGCGACAAGCTCAATATCGGCCTGTTCGATGCCGCCCATCTGCTGGCGCCGGTCGCCATCGCTTCCAGCCTCGGGCTCGGTCATGTCAAGGTGCCGATCGTGGCGGCTTTCGGCCTCGGGCTGAACGGCAACGCCATCACGGTCTCGCCCGCTTTGCATGCGGCCATTGCCGCGCAGGCCGACGGCGACATCGGCGATCCGATGGTAACCGCGCGGGCGCTCGCGCGCGTGGTGGCCGGGCGCAGGATGCAGGGCGAGGCGCCGCTCACCTTCGGCATGACTTTCCCCTATTCGACGCACAATTATCAGCTCCGGTTCTGGATGGCGGCGGGCGGGGTCGATCCCGACCAGGACATCCGCCTGGTCGTGCTGCCGCCGCCCTACATGGTGGAAAGCATCGTCAAAAAGCATGTCGACGGCTTCTGTGTCGGCGCGCCCTGGAATTCGGTCGCGGTCGATCTCGGCGTCGGTCACATCCTGCACTTCGTGTCGGAAATCCTGCAGCGCGCCGCCGAGAAAGTGCTGGCGGTGCGCGCGCGCTGGGCGAGCGAAAACCCCGACGTGTTCGCGCGCCTGATCCGCGCGCACGGCAAGGCCGCCGCCTATATCGGCGATGCCGCCAATCGCGAGGAGGTCGCCGCCATCCTCGCCGCGCCCGACCGCATCGGGGTGGCGGCCGAAGTCATCCGCCGCACCCTCGACGGGCGCCTGAAAATCTCCCCTGACGGCACCTATCGCGCGAGCGAGCGTTACCTGCTGATCGGGCGCGCCGGCGCGGCGCGTCCCGATCCGGTGCACGCCGCCTGGCTCTATGCGCAGATGGTGCGCTGGGGACAGGCTTTGATGTCGGCGGAAGCGCTCGCCGAAGCCAGGGCGACCTTCCGCCCCGACCTCTACGATTCCATCCTGGGCGCCGCGCCGCTGCCGTCCGGCGAACCCGCCGACCGGATCGGCGCTTTCACCGGGCCGGCCTTCGATCCGAACGATATCGGCGCCCATCTGAACGGCTGGAAAATCCGCCGGCGCTGACCGCGCATGCACTTGGCGCGTTTTTGTGCGCTGCACAACGTTTTGGCAAACATCGTCGGGAAATGCGGCTTCATACGGCATAGGCGCGGCCGCGCAATTCCATTGAAAAGTTCCAGTGCATTGAAAATCCTCGCCTTTCCGAATTCCGCGGAACTGGCACGGAGCTTGAAACAGGAGAAGGCGAACGGCGTCCGGTGAACGGACGTCAGGTCCAACGAGGGACCAAAAAAGCAGAGCCGCTGTCCAAGGGGGAAAGCTCGCACGAGCGCACCTTTGGCTGCGGCTTTTTGTTTGGCGGTCGAATGGCGGGAAACGCGACAGGGCAGGTCCACGAGAGCCCCAACAGGTCAGAAGGAAGAACGAGTGCCATGACGAATATCCGGAAGGGACACAGCAAGCGCCGCGGAATGAACCGCCGCGAGTTCCTGCAATCGAGTGCCGGCACCGCCGCCCTGCTCGCCGCCGCGCAGACGGCATTTCCATTCGGCGCCTATGTCGCCGAAGCGTCGGGCCCGGAGGTGACCAAGGCCATTCTCGGCTATATCGCACTGATCGACGCGTCCGCGCTTGTGATCGCAAAGGAAAAGGGTCTGTTCGCCAAGCACGGCATGCCCGACGTCGAAGTCTCCAAACAGGCATCCTGGGGCGCGACCCGCGACAATCTCGTGCTCGGGTCGGAAAAGAACGGCATCGACGGCGCTCATATCCTGACGCCGATGCCCTACCTGATCTCGACCGGCAAGGTGACCCAGAACAACGTGCCGACGCCGATGTACATCCTGGCGCGGCTCAATCTCGATGCGCAGGCAATCTCGGTCGCGCAGGAATACAGGGACCTCAAGATCACGACCGACGCTTCGCCGCTGAAAGCCGCCTTCGCTGCGAAGAAGGCCGCCGGCAAGGACGTGAAGGTCGCCATGACCTTTCCCGGCGGCACTCACGATCTGTGGCTGCGCTACTGGCTCGCGGCCGGCGGCATCGACCCCGACAAGGATGTATCCACCATCGTCGTACCGCCCCCGCAGATGGTGGCGAACATGAAGGTCGGCAACATGGACGCCTTCTGCGTCGGCGAGCCGTGGAACGAACAGCTCGTCAACCAGGGCATCGGATTTACCGCCTGCACCACCGGCGAACTCTGGTTCAAGCATCCTGAAAAAGCGGTCGGCATGCGCGCCGAATGGGTCGACAAATATCCAAAGGCCGCGAAGGCGCTGCTGATGGCGGTGATGGAAGCCCAGCAATGGTGCGAGAGGATGGAGAACAAACAGGAGCTGGCCGAGATCGTCGGCAAGCGTCAGTGGTTCAATGTTCCGGTGCCCGACATCATCGGCCGCCTGAAGGGCGACGTGAACTACGGCAACGGCCGCGTCGAAAAGGGCACCAAGCAATTTATGAAGTTCTGGAGCGAGCACGCCTCGTACCCGTTCAAGAGCCATGATGCCTGGTTCGTCACCGAAGACATTCGCTGGGGCAAGTTCGAGCCGACCACGGACATCAAAGGCCTCGTGAACAAGGTCAATCGCGAAGACCTCTGGCGCGAGGCCGCGAACACGCTCGGTGTCGCGGCGGCGGAGATCCCCGCCTCGCCCTCGCGCGGCAAGGAAACCTTCTTCGACGGCAAGGTCTTCGATCCGGAAAATCCGCAGGCGTACCTGAAGAGCCTGCCGATCAAGCGCATCGAGGTCTGAGCCAACGCGGAGCGGCCCGGCAGCCGCTCCCCCTCCCTTCCAGACGGAGAACAACAAGATGAACATGCCCCTTCGCAAAACTGCAACGGCGGACGTCCCCGCGGCCGCCGCCGCCGCGGTGGCGGATGTGCTGCGTCTTACGCCGCCGAAGCCGAGCTATCTGAAGATGCGTCTCGTGCCGCAGCTTACCGAACTGGCGGCACGCGTCATCCCGCCGCTGGTGATGCTCACGCTGATCCTGACCGTCTGGCAGATCCTGTGCATGAAGCCGGGGGCGACGCTGCCGGCGCCGAGCAAAATCTGGTCGGAAGCCTACGACCTGATCGTCGATCCGTTCTTCGTCGCCGGCCCGCAGGATATCGGCCTTGGCTGGCGCGTGCTGACCTCGCTCCAGCGTGTCGCGATAGGATATGGACTCGCCGGGATCATCGGCATTTTGCTCGGCACCATCATCGGCCAATCGGTCTGGGCCATGCGCGGCCTCGATCCGGTCTTTCAGGTGCTGCGCACCATCTCGCCGCTGGCCTGGCTGCCGATTTCGCTCGCCGCCTTCCGCGACAGCCAGCCCTCGGCGATTTTCGTGATCTTCATCACATCGGTGTGGCCGATCATCATCAACACGGCGGTCGGCATCCGCAACATCCCGCAGGACTATCGTAACGTTGCCGCCGTGGTGCGCCTCAATCATCTCGAGTTTTTCTGGAAAATCATGATCCCATCCGCCGCGCCCTACATCTTCACCGGGCTACGGATCGGCATCGGCTTGTCCTGGCTCGCGATCGTTGCCGCCGAAATGCTGACCGGCGGCGTCGGCATCGGCTTCTTCATCTGGGATGCCTGGAATTCGTCGCGCCTGTCCGACATCGTCGTGGCGCTCGTCTATATCGGCATGGTCGGCTTTATTCTTGATCGTCTGGTCGCCTTCATCGCGACCATCGTCACACG
Organism: Pseudorhodoplanes sp.; assembly: GCA_008933495.1. Lineage (GTDB taxonomy): Bacteria > Pseudomonadota > Alphaproteobacteria > Rhizobiales > Xanthobacteraceae > Pseudorhodoplanes. Next base: position 2,057 of record WBUW01000034.1, on the reverse strand, counting down.
CGGCACCGCCGCCAATTGATGGAGCAGGCGATGAACAGCTACCTCAAGATCGACCACGTCGAGAAGAGCTTCCACAGCGGCGCATCGGAAACGCGCGTGCTCGCCGAGATCACGCTCGCGATCGCCAAGGGCGAATATGTCTCGATCATCGGGCATTCCGGCTGCGGAAAATCGACGCTGCTCAACATCGTGGCCGGCCTGTTGCCGGCGACCACCGGCGGCGTGCTGCTGGAAAACCGCGAAGTCAACGAGCCGGGCCCGGACCGCGCGGTGGTGTTCCAGAACCACAGCCTGCTGCCCTGGCTCACCGTGTACGACAATGTGCGGCTTGCGGTGGACAAGGTGTTCTCCGGCAGCAAGCGCCGCGCCGAACGCGACGCCTGGACGCTGCACAATCTTGATCTCGTGCAGATGGCCCATGCCCGGGACAAGCGCCCGGCGGAAATCTCCGGCGGCATGAAGCAGCGCGTCGGCATCGCCCGTGCGCTGGCGATGGAGCCGAAGGTTCTCCTGCTCGACGAGCCGTTCGGCGCGCTCGACGCGCTCACCCGGGCGCATCTGCAGGATTCGGTGATGGCGCTGCAGCAGAAGCTCGGCAATACCGTGCTGATGATCACGCACGACGTCGACGAGGCAGTGTTCCTGTCCGACCGCATCGTGATGATGACCAACGGCCCGTCGGCGCGCATCGGCGAAGTGCTCAATGTGCCCCTGCCGCGCCCGCGCAAGCGGCTCGAAATGGCATCGAACCCGGTCTACCTCAAATGCCGCCAGCGCGTGCTGGAATTCCTCTACGAGCGGCACCGCTTCGTGGAAGCGGCCTGATCGGAACGGTTCGGGAGCGTGACGTGAGCGAACCCCTCGTCGTCGTCGGAAACGGAATGGCGTCCGCGCGCCTCGTGGAGGAACTGACCGCGCGCGCGCTCGGCCGCTATTCCATCGCCGTGCTCGGCAACGAAGGCACGCCGGCCTATAACCGCGTGCTGCTGTCGTCCGTGCTGGCGGAGGAAGCGAGCGCCGCGGAGATCGAACTCAGGCCGGTGCGCTGGTGGCAGGACCGCGGCGTCACCCTGCTCTACGACCACCCGGCGGTCGCGATCGATACCGCGATCCGGCGCGTCCGGCTGGCGAGCGGCGCCACCCTGCCGTTCGCCAGGCTCGTGCTCGCAACCGGCTCGCAGCCGGTCCGGCTCGCCGCGCCGGGCATGGACCTGCCCGGCGTGGTCACGTTCCGCGACCTGAACGACGTGGCGACGATCAGAAAAGCGTCGCGCGCCGGAAGCCGCGCGGTCGTCATCGGCGGCGGCCTGCTCGGACTGGAAGCGGCCTATGGGCTCGCGAAATCCGGCGCGACGGTGACGCTCGTTCACCTCATGGACCGCCTGATGGAGCGCCAGCTCGATGCGCGCGCGGCGGCGATGCTCAAGGCGGCGGTCGAAGCCCGCGGCGTGTCGGTGCGGCTTCGGGCCGAAACGGCGCGGATCGAAGGCGCGAGCCGGGCCGAGGCGGTCGTGCTGAGCGACGGGCGCCGGATCGCCGCCGATATGGTGGTGGTGGCGGTCGGCGTCCGGCCAAACACCGCGCTCGCCCAATCGGCCGGCGCCGCCATCAACCGCGGCGTCATGGTCGATGACCGTCTCGAAACCTCGGTTGCCGGCGTCTACGCGATCGGCGAGTGCGCCGAGCATCGCGGGCAATGCTACGGGCTGGTGGAGCCGGCTTACGAACAGGCGCGCGTCCTGGCCGCAAATCTCGCGGGGCAAGCGGCGTCCTATGCCGGCAGCGTGCTGTCGACCAATCTGAAAGTGTCGGGCGTCAACGTCTTCTCGGCCGGCGACTTCATCGGCGCGGCGGGAACCGAAGCGATCGTGTTGTCCGACCCCGGTCTCGGCACCTACAAGAAATTCGTTATCCAAGACGGGCGGCTGACGGGCGCCGTCCTGTTCGGCGATAGCGCCGACAGCCGCTGGTATCTCGACCTCATCCGCAGCGGCCGCCCGGTCGCCCCCTTCCGCAGCGAACTTGCATTCGGCCGCAGCCTGGCCGGACCGCTGGCG
>WBUW01000033.1 GCA_008933495.1 Pseudorhodoplanes sp. | reverse complement strand
GCGCACACCTGGGCCGGCAACTACAAGGGAGCGCTGTTCCAGGGCTCATCGTGGTCGGGCCCGGGAGTGGGCGGCGCGTACGTCAAGGAGGACCCGTTCAATCAGATTCTCGATCCGGCCGCGCCGGTGCGAGCGGAGAACGTGCGCGAGCTCCTGCACGGCGAGGAAATGAGCTACTGGGGCATGGGCGATCGGCCATTCATCGTCAACACGCCCGGCGCCGGCCGCAAGATCTTTACCGGCAAGACGCACCTGCCCTCGCCCACGAAGGTGATCTGGTACAACAACGCCAACCTGCTCAACCAGGCAAAATGGATTTACCACCTCCTCGTCAACGTCAATCCGAAAATCGATCTGATCGTCGATCAGCAGGTTGAGTGGACCGGATCGGCCGAATATTCCGACGTCGTGCTGCCGGCCAACACCTGGCTCGAGTTTCAGACGCTTGAGTGCGGCGGTTCCTGCTCCAACCCGTTCCTGCAAATCTGGGGCGGCGACGGTATCAAGCCGCTCTACGATTCCAAGGACGACGGCATGATCTTCGCGCTCGTCTCGGCGAAGCTTGCCGAATTGACCGGCGATAAGCGTTTTCGCGACCATTGGAAATTCATGCTGGAGGGGCGGCCCGAGGTCTATCTCGACCGGGTGCTGGCCAATTCCACGACCACGAAGGGCTACACCGTCGCCGATATCATGGCGGGCAAGTATGGCGAGCCGGGCGCCGCTCTCATGCTGTTCCGCACCTATCCGCGCGTGGCGTTCTACGAACAGGTCTACGACAGCATTCCCTTCTATACCGATACCGGCCGGCTGTGCGCCTACACGGACATTCCAGAGGCGATCGAGTATGGCGAGAACCTCGTCGTCCACCGCGAGGCGCCCGAGGCGACGCCCTATCTGCCGAACGTCATCGTCTCGACCAGCCCGTATGTGCGGCCGAACAACTACGGAATTGATGCGGCGGCATTGCAGCGCGAGGTACTCGATGCCGACCTGCGCGCCGTCGCCAACAACAAGCTGTCCTGGTCCGAGGTCAAGAAGACGGTCAATCCGCTATGGCGCGAGGGCTATACCTTCTACTGCATGACGCCGAAGAGCCGGCATACCACCCACTCTTCATGGGCGACCGTCGACTGGAACTGGATCTGGAGTACGAATTTCGGCGATCCTTACCGCACGGACAAGCGGCAGCCGGGTGTGGGCGACTGGCAAGTCCACATGAGTCCTGAGTCGGCGAAGAAGCTCGGTATCGAGGACGGCGACTACATCTATGTCGATGCCAACCCGGCGGATCGTCCCTACGCCGGATGGAAACAATCGGACCCGCGTTACAAGGCCTTCCGCCTGCTGACGCGCGTCAAGTACAATCCGGCCTACCCGGCCAACACGGTGATGACGAAGCACAGCGCCTGGATCGCCACCGAGCGCACGGTGAAAGCTCATGAAACCCGCCCCGACGGCCGCGCGCTGGCTGCGGATACCGGCTACCAATCGAATTTCCGCTACGGCTCGCACCAGAGCGTGACGCGCGGCTGGGCGCCGCCGATTCATCAAACCGACAGCCTGTTCCACAAGAAGGTCGGATCGATGGCGTTCGTGTTCGGGTTCGACGTCGACAACCATGCGGTCAACACGGTCCCCAAGGAAACTCTGGTGCGTGTCACCAAGGCCGAACCGGGCGGCATCGACGGCAAGGGCGTCTGGGAGCCGGTGCGCAGCGGCTACACGCCGGGGCACGAGAGCGACGTAATGACGCGTTATCTTGCCGGCGGACTGACCAAAGTGAAGGGTTCGTGATGAAACAACCACAATTAAACGATCCGCACGAATTGATCGGCGTTGGTCTCCCCGATGGCGACGGCGATTACATGGCCGAGTGCCTTACTGAGGAATACCTGCTGCTTGGTTGGAGCGATCAGCAACTCATGACTCTGTTCATGCGACCGTGTTTCAGTATGACGCATCGCATCTATCTCGACCGCGGGCACGATTATGTCGCAGCCCTGATCGCGCGCGTGCGGGGCAAGTGGTCAGCGAACGAAATGGATGGCGGATATGCCTGACGTCTTCAATTGGCAACTCGGCCGCAAGATGAACTACCCCTACGCGGAAAAGCATCCGCGTTCGCAGTTCGCATTCGTCTTCAATATCAATCGCTGCATCGCCTGCCAGACCTGCACCATGGCCTGCAAGTCGACCTGGACCTTCTCCAAGGGACAGGAATACATGTGGTGGAACAACGTCGAGACCAAGCCCTACGGCGGCTATCCGCAGTCATGGGACGTGCGGTTGCTCGGTCTGCTCGATGACGCACACCGCAAGGTTGGACGCGCCGCCCAGTGGGACCCGAACCAGCGCGCCGGGGCCGACCGGCCCTACGGCGTCTACGATGGAATGACGATCTTTGAGGCGGCGCGCAGTGGCGAGAAACGTGACCAGGTGGCTCTGGGTTACGAGCCGACCGACCAGGAGTGGCGTTTCCCGAATTTCTACGAGGATGCAGCCACCGGCTCGGAGAACGTGCCGGATAAGCTCAGCATGAAGCCGGCCACCCTGCCCGCGCATGGAACATGGTTTTTCTATCTCCAACGCTTGTGCAACCACTGCACCTACCCGGCATGCCTTTCGGCATGTCCGCGCGGTGCCATCTATAAACGGCCAGAAGACGGCATCGTGCTGATCGATCAGGGACGATGCCGCGGTTACCGCAAGTGCGTCGGCCAGTGTCCCTACAAGAAGCCGATGTTCCGCGCCACGACGCGGGTGAGCGAAAAGTGCATCGCGTGCTATCCGCGCATCGAGGGCAAGGATCCGCTGACCGAGAATGAGCCGATGGAGACCCGCTGCATGGCGGCCTGCGTCGGCAAGATTCGCCTGCAGGGTCTGGTGAAGATCGGCGACGACGGCAAGTGGCTGGAGGACCGCTACAACCCCCTCTACTACCTCGTCCGGGTGGAGAAAGTGGCGCTGCCGCTCTACCCGCAATTCGGTACCGAACCCAATGGCTACTACATTCCGCCACGCTGGGTTCCGCGCCCCTACCTGCAACAAATGTTCGGCCCCGGGGTGGACGAGGCGATCGAGAAATACACCTACCCATCGCGCGAATTGCTGGCCGTGCTCGCGCTATTCCGCGCCTCGCAGAAAATCGTATTTCGCTACGAGATCATCGAGGGGCCGAAGATTTTCGAGCGGACGATCAACGGCAAGAAATGGAGCATGTACAACGACACCATTGTCGGCTTCAGCAAGAGCGGCAAGGAGATCGTCCGCGTTTCGGTCGAGGAGCCGAAATATGTCCGTCCCGACAAACACTACAACTCGATTTGAGGTCCGGCGATGACAAAGGTGGCGAATGCGGCTGAGGCGCGGGCGCAGAGCCAAGTCTACGCATTCCTTGCTCAGGCCTTTGCCGATCCGGACGGCACGACGCTCACTCGGATAAGGCAAGCGCTCCCGGCCACCGAGGCGGCTCTGACGACGATCGGCGGCACGGACAGCCGCGCTGCGCTGCTTGCGCTTCATCGCGAGTTCGACGACTTGCAGGACGACGATCTCCTGGCGGCCCATCACCGTGTTTTCGGCTATGGCGTGTCGGGCGATTGCCCGCCGTACGAGGGCGAATACGGTCACGCACATATCTTCCAGAAAGCCCAGGGTCTCGCCGACAATGCCGGTTTCATCGAGGCGTTCGGATTGGCGCCGGCACCGGGATTCGCCGACCGGCTGGACCACATCGCCGTCGAGCTTGAGTTTCTGCACGTTCTCGCCGCCAAAGAAGCATATGCGCTTGCCCACGATCACGGCGAGGAACCGCTCGCAATCCTGCGCGCGGCGATGCGGAATTATTTCGAGCATCACCTTGGCCGCTGGGCTCCGGCATTCACCGCCCGACTGCAATCGAAAGCGCAAGACGGTCCCTATGCCGCGCTCGCGCGGCTACTTGCCGCGTTCATCGCGGAGGAGGCCCGCGCATTGGATGTCACTCCGGCTATGGCGAACATCGCTCCGTTCGATCCGCAGACCGATGATGAGACGGCGGATTGCAGCGGATGCGCGGCAGGGACGGTTTTCAATCCCGAAATGCGAGGCGAGTCATGACGGCGTCGACGGACGACACACGCGCGGTGCGTATTTCGCGCAGACTATGGCTCGGTTTGCCGATGGTCGGCGGCGTCGCGTGGTTACTGAGCGCGGTTCGACCGGCATCGGCGCAACAGGTACAGAAGGCATCGCTGTTAGCCAAGGCGGTGGAGCGCATACCAGGCGATCCGCAGGATGCCCGCTGGCAGAATGCCGATTCGCTCGATGTCCCACTGGCGCCGCAGGCCATGGTCAAACCGCGCGTTTTCGAGGCCGGCATCAAGCTACTGACGGCGCGCGCACTCTATGACCCGGATCGGATTGCGATCTTGCTGACGTGGCGCGACGCGACCACCGACGCGCGCATCGGCGGCACCGGTGCGTTTCGTGACGCCGTGGCGATCGAGTTCCCCGGCGATCCGGTCAATGGCATTCCGTATTTTGCCATGGGCGAGCCCGACAAGCCGGTTGTCATCTATCAGTGGAAAGCCGATTGGCAGTTTGCCGGAGAAGGAGACGAAGACGGCCTTAATCCGCGGATGGTGGCGGACTGGTATCCGTATTCCGGCCGAGCGGCGGGCGAGATCGCCAAAGCCACCGACTACGCCAACAACGGCGATCGGACTTTTGTTACCTCGTGGCAGGCAGGTAACAGCCTCGGCGACCGCAACTTGCAGGGCCGTACACCCATCGAGAAGCTGCAGGCCGAAGGTTTCGGCACTCTGACGACATTGCCGGGAGAACGGCAGGATGCGAGCGGCAAGGCGGCATGGAAGGAAGGTACCTGGTCCCTTATCCTGACGTTTCCACGCGCTCAGGACCGCTTTGTCTTCTCAGCGGGGATGACGGTTCCGATCGCATTTGCCGCCTGGGATGGCGCCAAGCGCGAGCGCGGCGGGGAAAAGTCGGTATCGACTTGGTACTTCATGAGTCTTGAGAAGCCGATTGGAGCGCTCGCTTATGTAAGCCCGATCCTGGCTTTCCTCGGCGTGGCGGCGGTGCAGGTCTGGGGACTGCGGCGGCTGCGGCGGCCGGCAGCGCAAGGCGGCAAGGAGGCATGATTTGCCATGCCCGACGCTGCCCCGTCTTCCCTTTCGCGCCCGGCGGAGGCGGTCGTTCGTGATACCGCTCCGGTGTCGCTCGCCCGGATACTCGTCGCTCTTGATGCGTCGGATCATGCCAACCGCGCGATAGCCGAGGCCACGCGGCTCGCCATCTCCGCCGGGGGAACGCTCACGGGCATTCACGTCTATGCGGCGAAACTCCACGACCGGCGTTTCCGCCAGATGGAAGGCGGCTTGCCGCAGCGCTACCGGGAGGAAAGCGAGCTCGAGCGCCAGCGCGCGGTGCATGACAGCCTGATCACGCGCGGGCTCGGAATTATTGGCGACAGCTATCATGACGCAGCCGAGCAAACCTGCGTCGCAGCCGCGGTTCCCTACCGGCGTCTCAGTCCCGAGGGCAAGAATTACCGGCGTATTGCCGAAGCGACGGCGAGCGGCGAGTTCGACTTGTTGGTGCTCGGGGCGCTTGGGCTCGGTGTGGTTACGGACAGCGTCATCGGCACGGTGTGCGAGCGGGTAACGCGACGATCGCCGATCGATGTTCTCGTCATCCGAGACCACCGGCGCTCGCTCGGCGACGGCCCGCTGGTGGTCGGCATCGACGGCTCGGCGCGCTCGTTTGGCGCTCTCAAGACCGCGATCGATATCGGGCGACGGCTCGGCGCTCCCGTGCACGCGGTCGCCGCCTACGATCCTTATTTCCATTATGTTGCTTTTCGTCGCATCGCCGACGGATTGAGCGACGAGGCCGGCCGGGTCTTCCGCTTCAAGGAGCAGGAGAAGCTGCACGAGGAGATTATCGACGACGGTCTTGCCAAGATCTATGCCTCGCATCTCGAGATCGCACGCGCGGTAGCGGATGCCGAGGGGGTGGAAATCAAAACCGCGCTGCTTGACGGCAAACCCTATCAGGCAATCCTGCGCTATCTTGTCGATGCCGGCGCCAGCCTGTTGCTCCTCGGCAAAACCGGAATTCATGCCGATCCCGAACTCGACATCGGCGGCAATGCCGAGAATTTGTTGCGGCTTGCGCCCTGTCACGTGTGGATGGGCACCGCGACGCACACGCCGCCGCTCGACGCCGTCGCGCGCGAGACGATCGCCTGGAGCGCCGAAGCGGAATGCAAGATTGCTCGTGTACCGGAGACCGTGCAGGGCATGGTGCGAATGGTGATTCTTCGCTTCGCCCAGGAACAGGGACACACAGTAATTACTTCCGCTCTGGTCGAACAGGCGACCGCGCGCTTCTGTCCCGGCCATGGTAAGGCGAATGATGCCGGCAACGACCTGCCGTGGACGGATGCGGCAAAAACGCTGATTGACTCACACCGTGAGACATCTGGCATCGCCGACATTCGGTTGCGCGCCGAGAAGCGCGCGCGGCGCGAGGGCGCCGAAAAGGTGACGAGCGATCACGTTCAACCGTTCCTTGAAATGCCGGCGGCATCGCGCCCAACATGGGATGCCGCCGCGCTGGCGCGGCTTAACCGTCTACCGGACATGGCGCGCGAGGCGGTTCGTCGGCGTGCTGACGCCCATACCTGCGATGCGGGTCAGATGCAGGTCACCGTCGATATTGTCGAGGCGGCGATCACCGAATCGCGCAGGACCATGGAGCAGGCGATGCAGGCCGGCGGGCACCGGCCGTCGTCCGGTACCTAGACCCATGTCCGCCACAATCGAGCCTCTGTTTCTCGTAGCCTTGAATCTGACGCGCCGCTGCAATCTGCGCTGCGCACACTGCTACCTGGATGCCGGCACGCGAGATGTCGGCAATGGCGATGAACTCGCCACCGCGGACGTGGTTGCCCTGCTCGAGCGGATCGCATCACTCGGTAACGGCACGATGATCGTGCTTACCGGCGGCGAGCCGTTGCTGCGCCGCGATATCGAGACGCTGGCGCGGCAGGCCACCGATCTCGGCCATATGGTTGTCGTCGGCACCAATGGGATGCTGTTGGATGAACGGCGGGTAGCGGCGCTGCAGAATGCGGGCGTACGCGCAGTCGGCATCAGCCTCGATTCGCTCAAACCGGCCTATCACGATAGCTTTCGCGGCCTGCCAGGCGCCTGGTGCGCGACGATGAAGGGGATCGACACCTGCAGGCGCGCCGGCCTGATTTTTCAGATTCATTTCACCGTCACCGACGACAATGCCGACGAACTCGAGGACGTGATCGCATTCGCGCGCGATGCCGGAGCGGCCGTTCTGAACGTGTTCTTCGTGGTCTGCACCGGGCGCGGGCGTACCCTGTCCAACATCTCGATCGGCAATTACGAGGACGTGTTGCGCCGGCTTGTCAAGGCGGCGCGCGAGGAAACCGGCCTGATCGTGCGCGCGCGCTGCGCTCCGCATTTCAAGCGCCTCGCGCGGCAAGCGTCGCCGCCGCTCCCGATCACATTGGCCGAAGGCTACGAAGCCGGCGGGTGCCTTGCCGGAACGCGGTACTGCCGGGTGACGCCGGAAGGCGATCTCACGCCCTGTCCCTATATGGAGGTCTCTGCGGGATCCGTACGCGAGACGGATTTCGTGCAACTGTGGGCCGACGCACCGCTATTCAAGCGCCTGCGATCACCCGTCCTGGAGGGTCGCTGCGGTGCCTGTGAATACGTCAACCTGTGCGGTGGCTGCAGGGCGCGGCCGTTCGCACGGGATGGCAACCTGATGGGCGAAGACTTCCTGTGCGGCTATCAGCCGGCGGGCGGCCCCCGGATCGAGCTGGCGCAACCCGTGGATGCCTGCACGCTCGTTTGGAGCGAGGAGGCCGAGGCGCGCCTTGGACATATTCCGCCGTTTGTCCGGCGCTTCGTCCGGCAGCGCGCCGAAGCCTATGTGCGCGAGCGCGGCGAGCAGCTTGTTACGGCCGCGCACCTTCGCACTCTCATGCAACGGCGCTTCGGTACCTCCGGCGCGATTCCCAACCCGTCGCCGAGGAACTGATGGACGTCGACGTCGCCGTGATTGGCGCTGGAATTTCCGGGTTGTCAACCGCTGTCGATCTGGCGCGGCGGGGTCATGGCGTCATCGCGATCGAGCGTCACGCCCGCCCCGGGGGCAAAGCGCAATCCGAACGCATCGACGGGTTCCTGATGGAACACGGGCCAAGCTCGGTCGTCGCCGCGGGCGCCACCCCGTTGCTGCCGCAATACTTCACGGCCGAGCACGACCGCGTTGATCTCGAGCCAGGGGTGCGACGCCGCTACCTCATGGCGGATGGCCGGCTGCACGGTATCGCCGTTCATCCGTTAGCATTCCTAACCAGCAATTTTCTGTCGAAGCGCGGCCGCCTGCGTTTGCTGGCCGAAGCGATCGTTCCAAGCCGCGGCGCCGGAATGGAGGAAACGGTGGCGGCATTCTGCCGGCGGCGCTTCGGCCACGAATTCGCTGATCGCGTGATTGATCCGCTCGTCGGCGGCATGTTTGCGGGAACGGCCGAGAGCTTGTCGGTCGCGGCGACATTTCCGCGGTTGGTCGAGCTCGAGAGCAATTACGGCTCCATCCTCAGGGGCGTATTCATCGGCCGCGTGTCGGGGAAGCGGATGCCAGCCCGGCGGCTGTTCTCGTGGCGAGACGGAATCGGGACCTTGCCAACCGCCCTAGCCGCACAGCTCGGTTCCCGGCTCAAGGTTGGCGTCACGGTGCGGCGGATCGCGGCGCATCCGCACGGCTTCGTCCTCACTACGGCGGGAGCCGGCAGCATCCGCGCGCGCGCGGTCGTCATCGCCACCCAGCCGCATGTCGCAGCCGAATTGCTCGCCAACGTCGATGCGACGGCGGCGAAGGCTGCCGCGCAAATCGCAGCGCCTCCCATCGCCGTCGTCTTCCTCGGCTATGAACGGGCACAGATTGCCCATCCGCTCGACGGGATCGGCTATCTGGCGTCCACCGGCGAGCATCGCCGGGTGAACGGATCGCTGTTCTGCTCCACGATGTTTCGGTATCGGGCGCCCGACGGCTTCGTGTCGCTTGCGGCCTATATCGGCGGCGATCGCGCCCCGGAGCTTGCGCGGCTTGCGCCAGACGAACTGATCGATATCGCACGTCACGAATTCGCGATGCTGCTTGACGCCAGGGGCGAGCCGGTTCTCGCGCGCGTACGCCATTGGCCGCGCGGACTGCCACAATACCGTGTCGGACATCGTGAACTCGTCGCGGCTTTGAACGGGATTTCCGAGCGTCAGCCAGGACTGTTTCTGACGGGCAACTATCTTGATGGCGTGTCGGTAGCCGCCTGCATCGCTCATGGTCGCAAGACGGCCGATGATGTCGACGCTCAATTACGCAGACCGTCAACGTTTGGTTCATTTCGTCAGGATCATACGGCGGGCCGGCTGAAGGGCACCGGGTCGTAGCAAAGGTGCCCGATCCCGGGATGTTTCAGATCAGATTGTTTTGAACCGCTGCGCATCTGGCCGTTGAAGGATTCGATACGGCCGTTCCGCGTCGGCTCGCCGGGCGCAATCCGATATCGTGCGATCCGATGCTTTTCGACGAAACTCAGGATCGCGTCAGCTACGATGGCCTTGGAACGATCTTTTCACGGACGACGAATTTGCCGGAGCGCTTGGAGAATCCGTGCCGCAAGTCGGAGAAATTTTCGCCGGCCGAAGCGAACGACGGAGACCAATGACGATTAAGCCGTTGAAATCATTGGCGCTCCCTAGGGGAATCGAACCCCTGTTTCAGCCTTGAGAGGGCCGCGTCCTGACCGCTAGACGAAGGGAGCGTCTGACCCAGCAAATAGCTGTCTGCCGGCCGGGACGCAAGCGTCCGCGCCGGCCGGCGCATGGGCGGGACGCCCCTGCACAAAGGCGAAAGGTTTGCTAGGGTCCCTGGCATCCGCAATCCGTGACTTTCGAGACGCCGGCGAGGAATAATGAGCGCAGCGACCCGGATCTTTCTTGCCGATCTCGCCCATACTTATTCGGTTTCGGACCGCTCGCTGCCAATGCCTCTGAGCATCGGCTACATCAAGGCCTATGCCGACCATGCCCACGGCAAGAACGTCGATATCCGCCTGTTCAAGCACCCGGAACGCTTCCTGGCGGCTCTGCACGCCGAGCGTCCCGAGATCGTTGGCTTCGCCAATTATGGCTGGAACCAGAACCTCAACCTGCAGATCGGCCGCCATGTGCGCCGCGTCCTGCCCGGCGCGCTGATCGTCGCCGGCGGCCCCAATCTCGATCCCGAGCCCGCTCGCCGCATCGCCTTCCTCGAACGCCACGACTATCTCGATTTCCTTGTCGTCGACAGTGGCGAAGAGCCGTTCAGCGAACTGATCTCGTGGCATCGCGCCGGCTCGCGCGACTTCTCCGCGCTGCCCTCCAACCTTGCCTGGCGCGAGGGCGGCGCATTGCGCGCGACCGCGGAGCGCCCGCTCAAGAAGATCATCGAGCACCTGCCCTCGCCCTATCTGTCCGGCGCGCTCGACGAGTTTCTCGCGGCCGGCATGATCCCGCTGTTCGAGACCAATCGCGGCTGCCCGTTCCAGTGCACGTTCTGCGCCTGGGGCTCGGCCTCGAAAGATCTCGTGCGGCGCATCGATCTCGACCAGTCGCTTGAGGAAATCCGCTATGTCGGCGCGCGCTCGGACGCGCGCAACTGGATCGTCTGCGACGCCAATTTCGGCATCCTGCCGCGCGACATCGAGCTCGCGAAGGCGATCCGCGCGGTCCGCGACGCGCGCGGCGTTCCCGAGAAATGCCATGTCTGGCTCGCCAAGAACGTCACCGACCGCAATCTCGTGATCGGCGAAATCCTGGGCGACATGACCGTTCCCGTCATGGCGGTGCAGAGCCTCGACGACGATGTGCTCAAGCACATCAAGCGCGACAACATCTCGATTGACACCTACGAACAATATCAACGCAAGTTCCATCGCATCGGCAGCCGCACCTATTCCGACCTGATCGTGCCGCTGCCGGGCGAGACCCTGGAATCGCACCTTGCCGCCCTTCGCATACTGATGAATCTCGGCGTCGACGTGATCGCCAACCACAATATGCGGCTCCTTGCGGGCGCCGAGACCAATTCGCAGGAAACGCGGGAGCGATTCAGGTTCCGCACGCGCTACCGGCTCATTCACGGTGACGCCGGCATCTATCGCGCGCCGGATGGCACGGAAATTCGCGTGTTCGAATATGAGGAGAGCCTGCGCGCCACCGAGCTGATTTCGGAGGACCAGCTCTTCTATCTGCGGAAGCTGCATTTCCTCGTCGATTACTGCTGGAATATCGAGGTCTACAAGCCGCTTCTGAAGCTCGGCGCGCTCTACGGCGTCAATCCGGTGGACGTGCTCGTCCGCCTGCTCGAAGGCGTCGCATCGGGCGCGCATCCGGAGCTTACGGAATTCTTCGCCGAGTTCGACCGCCGCTCACAAGACGAGTGGTTCGACAGCGAGCGGGACATTCTCGATTATTTTGCACAGGAGCAGAATTTCAGGCGCCTGCTCGACCAGGAATTCGAGAAGCTGAACATCCAGTTCAGCGTGATCGCGCTGCGTGACTACAAGGCCGCTTTCGACGCCGTGATCGGGGCTGTCATCCGGTCGTTCGACACGGTGCCGGCGGACGCGCTGGAGGACGCGGCGGAGCTGACTTTTGCCCTTTTCCCCGGCCTGTCGGGCGGGCAGGCTGCGGGCCGGATCGAGGTGGCGGAGAATCTGCTGACTCTCGACTCGCGGAATGCGAGGGGCTTTCGGCGCTCGAACGAACGCCGCCCCATCGAGCTTGCGGAAACCCGCACGCGCAAGGAATTGCAGCGCCTCATATCGACGGCGCAAGGCACGACGCTGTCGAAGATTCTCAACACGCAATCGTTCTCGCTGCGCGACCTGCGGCTGCAAGCCGGGGAAGGGTTGCCGATCGAGCGGATGTTCGAGCAGGCGACCTGATACCACCGGCGCCAATTTCCGACCGGTCACGCGCGAGCCTGACCCGCGCATCCGTCGCAAAAAAGAAGAGTCGTCTCAAGATGATGGATTGCCGGGTCAAGCCCGGCAATGACAGTGCGGACAGGTCGAGATCAAACACGCTTGGTATGACCTGTCCCGGGCATCTCACGGCTCGCTCGCAAAACGCAGCCGCCCGGTCGGGCGCAAGCTGCGCAGATCGAAAGTGCGGATTTCGGTCGCGCCGGCCACGTCCACCGTCACCACGATGCGGTCTTCCGAGGGCGCAACCGAAAGGATTTTCGCGTTCTTGGGGATGAGCGCCACCGCGTCGGCGGGTGCCAGGCTTCCCTCGCTGCGAAAAACCCGATAGCCCACAACCCCGAGCACCACGGCAATGCCCAGCATCGTGGCAACGCCGGACAGCAGCATCAGCCAGCGCACCTTGTCGACGATGCGCTGCGCGGCCGGATCGAGAGGAGGGTCGTCGTCGGACGTGTGAGCCATGCCGGATAGGGACGAGCGTATTGAAACGGTGACGATCGCCGCCGCGGACAACGGCGCGCGCCTCGACCGCGTGCTGGCGGCGCGGATCGCGGGCCTCTCGCGCACGCGCCTCAAGGCGCTCATCCTCGGCGGCGCGGTCACGGTCGGCGGGCGGACCATCCGCGATCCCGGCCAGCGCGTCAACGCCGGCGACCAGGTCGCGGTCGCGATCCCCCCGGCGGGGGAGGCCGAACCGCAGGGCGAAGCGATCCCGCTCGCCGTGGTCTACGAGGACGCCGACCTGATCGTCATCGACAAGCCGAAGGATCTGGTCGTGCATCCGGCTGCCGGCCACGCCGGCGGGACGCTGGTGAACGCCCTGATCGCCCATTGCGGCACGTCGCTGTCGGGCATCGGCGGGGTGAGGCGGCCGGGCATCGTCCACCGGCTCGACAAGGACACGACCGGCCTGCTCGTGGTCGCCAAGAACGACCGCGCCCACCACGGGCTCGCCGCGCAATTCGCCGGGCACGGCCGCGGCGGGGGGCCGCTGGTGCGTGAATATCTCGCTTTCGTGTGGGGCGCCCTGTCGCGGCCGCGGGGGACGATCGAGGCCCCGATCGACCGCCATCCGCACGCCCGCGACAAGATGGCGGTGCGGCCGGGCGGGCGCGAGGCGCTGACCCATTGGCGCGTGCTGGAAACCTATCCCGGCACCGACGGCAAGCCGGCCGCGAGCCTTGTCGCCTGCCGGCTCGAGACCGGCCGCACCCACCAGATTCGGGTCCACCTTGCCCATAGCGGGCATCCGCTTCTGGGCGATGGGGTCTATGGCGCGGGCTTCAAGACCAAGGCGGCGCTCCTGCCGGCGGCCGCCCGCGCGGCCCTGGAAAGCCTCGGCCGGCAGGCCCTCCACGCCCACATCCTCGGGTTCGAGCACCCGGTCACCGGCGAAGAAATGAGCTTTCGTTCGGAACTTCCCTCCGACCTTGCCCGTTTGCGAAGGGGCCTGTCGGGCGCCGCCGGCCGGCGGCCCACGCTCGCCGGGAAAAGGAAAAGGCCTGCGAAGCCATAGGC
>WBUW01000512.1 GCA_008933495.1 Pseudorhodoplanes sp. | reverse complement strand
ATCGGCCATGACGACCTGCTTGGCATAGGCGTCCGCGTCCGCGCCGCTCTTGCCGAGCTGTTCGGCCGCCCACAGGCCCAACAGCCGGTTGCGTCGGGCATAGGCCTTGAATTTCAGTTCCTCGTCATGCGCGAACTTCTTCTCGAAGCCCTCCTCGCGCTTGTCGAACGTGGTCATACCGTTAACCTCATGCTTGTGCCCGGTTGGTGACGGAAGCGTGCTGCGCGGATTCGCGCTCGCGCCTTGCATATCGGGGGAAGCGCGTCAAGGCAACTGCCCTGCGAACAGGTCGCGGCTTGGCGCGCGGTGGATGGCCGCCTTCCGGACCGATTGTGCTGGTCATCTCGATCGGCTAGTTTGCGGGCATACGGAAGCGCCACTTTCGCGTTGTATGCGTACAGGCACGGCCTTCCGTCCCCGCCGCGGATAGAAAACTTTAACCGGAACCCCGGCAACCATGGACTTTTACAAGACACGGTACAGCACAATGAGCCGCCGCCGCCGCATCTATGAAGGAAAGGCGAAGGTCCTTTACGAAGGCCCCGAACCCGGCACACTGATTCAGCACTTCAAGGACGACGCCACCGCCTTCAACGCCAAAAAGCACGAGGTGATCGAAGGCAAGGGCGTGCTCAACAACCGCATTTCCGAGTACGTGTTCCAGAATCTCAACGACATCGGCGTGCCGACGCACTTCATCCGCCGGCTGAACATGCGCGAGCAGCTCATCCGCGAGGTCGAGATCATCCCGCTGGAAATCGTCGTGCGCAACGTCGCGGCCGGTTCGCTGTCGCAGCGGCTCGGCATCGAGGAAGGCACCCAGTTGCCGCGCTCGATCATCGAGTTCTATTACAAGAACGACCAGCTCGGCGACCCGATGGTCTCCGAGGAGCATATCACCGCGTTCGGCTGGGCGACCCCGCAGGAGATCGACGACATGATGGCGCTCGCCATCCGCGTGAACGATTTCCTCTCCGGCCTGTTCCTCGGCGTCGGCATCCGCCTTGTCGATTTCAAGATGGAATGCGGCCGGCTGTGGGAGAACGATAACATGCGTATCGTCGTGGCCGACGAAATCTCCCCCGATTCCTGCCGGCTGTGGGACATCAAGTCGAACGAGAAGCTGGACAAGGACCGCTTCCGCCGCGACCTCGGCGGCCTGCTCGAAGCCTATACCGAGGTGGCCAAGCGGCTTGGCATCATGAACGAGGGCGAGCCGCCGCGCGGCACCGGCCCGGTTCTGGTCAAGGGCTGACCCTTCTGGCCGGGATTGATGAAAAACGGGGGCCGCGGCCCCCGTTTTGCCGCCCGGCCGTTGCGCCGTGACCGGCCGCGCGGAATACTGGCCTGAAGCCTTGCGTCGCGTCCTGCCCGGTCCCGAGATCTGCAATGCCCGGTTTCGCGCGTGTTGTCCTGTTTTTGGCGGCGATGGCGGCGATGGCGGGGATTGCCGCGGCGCCGGCCGCAGGCGCCGGATACCGCGACCCGCAGGATGTGTTTTCCTTGTCCTATGACGAGAGCGTGTGGGAGCGGGACGGCGAGGAGGAACTCAGTCTCCATTGCCGCGACGAAGCCTGCGGCGGAGCGATAGCCGGCTGCTTTTTCACCAAGGAGGCGGCAAACGGCGCGCCGGCCGCCCTTGTCATGCAGTCTTTCGACGCCGCCGAGATCGCCCGCACGCAGGTCGCGGCGTTCGCCGAACAGAAGGAACGGCTTGAGCGGGAATTCGCCGGCGTGGTCGACTGGAACAAGGCTGTGGACGTGGCGCCGGCGGTGGCGCAGCCTTATGCGCCGCGCACGATTGCCGGGCTCCTCTTTCAGGTCGGCGAGTTCCGCCTCTCGATGCTCGGCCAGGTCGCGCGCTATGCGTCCTACATGACGGCGGCGGACGGCTATTCCATCGCCATCG
Source organism: Pseudorhodoplanes sp. (assembly GCA_008933495.1). Taxonomy (GTDB): domain Bacteria; phylum Pseudomonadota; class Alphaproteobacteria; order Rhizobiales; family Xanthobacteraceae; genus Pseudorhodoplanes. The sequence goes on along the minus strand of WBUW01000512.1, from coordinate 390 downwards.
TCTGCCACGCCTCCGAGAACGCCTACGAGCGCTGGCGGCCGCGGTTCGAGGCCCTGGTGGCGGCGCTGCGCATCGCCGGGCCCGTGCCGGCGCCGCGCTGAAGCGGGATGCCTTTTCCTCGAAACGTCATCCGGCTTTCGCTCTCTGTTCGAGCATATCCCGAAAACCGCTGCACATTTTTCGGGATCCTGCTCTAACGTGCATATCTCGCGCGCCGGCGGAAAAGCGCATTGAGGGCGCCGGCGAAGGATGATAGGCGGAACCTGCGCCGCAGCGTCCGGCAGGCCGATTCGCATCCATGAAAGCCCGTGTCACCGTCACACTGAAATCCGGTATTCTCGATCCGCAGGGCAAGGCGATCGAGGGCGCGCTGAAATCGCTCGGCATCGC
>WBUW01000032.1 GCA_008933495.1 Pseudorhodoplanes sp. | reverse complement strand
GGCGGAAGGCGAGACCGTGACGCTGCGATTCACGCTGCCGGACGGAACGACCGAAGCCCTGACGCTGACCGCGACGGCGTCCGCCACGCCGGGCGCCGGCGAATTCACGATCGGCGGCACGCCGGCCGCGACGGCGGCCAATTTCCAGGCGGCGCTGACCAGTTCGCTCGGCACGCTCGCGCGCACGGCACTGACTGCGGCATCCGCGGTCGCCGCCTCCGACAATTTTTTCAACATGGATGCGGCCAACCCGCCGCAGCGCGTGGCCGGCCCGCCGTTCGATACCGCAACCGCGCTCGTCGACGGCACCGCCTCCAATACGATGTTCTGGTACACCGGTGAGGCCGGCAGCGGCCCCGCGCGCGCGACCGCCGGCGCCAAGATCGACCAGTCGATCTCGGTCAGCTACGGTTTGCGCGCGAATGAGGAAGGCATCCGCTGGCAGGTGCAGAACATCGCCGCGGTTGCCGCGCTCACGATCGCGGCCGGCGATCCGGATGCCGCCGCGCTCAGCGCCGCGCTCAACGACCGCGTCCGCCCGGGGCTCGACGTGCCGCAGGGCGTGCAGACGATCGAAACCATCCAGAGCGAGCTGGCCAGCGCCCAGGCGTCGATGCAGGCGGCCAAGGAGCGTCATCAGCAAACGTCCGCGACGCTCGGCAATTTCCTGCAGCAGGTCGAGGGCGTATCGAACGAGGAAGTCGCCGCCCAAATCCTTGCGCTGCAGACCCGGCTGCAGGCCTCGCTGCAGACGACCGCGATCCTCTATCAGACCAATCTGCTGCAATACCTGTAGTCTGGCGACGCAGGACGGGCCCGCTCCGTCGGGTCGACAAAAACCCGCGGGGGATGCCCTCCGCGGGTTTTTATTCGTTGCGACAGGTGGCTATCGATCAGGCGCTGCGCAGGCCCGCCGCCAGTTCGCGGTTGATGTTGATCAGGCTCGGCAATTGCTCGCGCCGCGGATCGGCCGACATGGAGACGGTCTGGCTCAGGACGAACAGCCCGATATTGGCCACGTTCTGGCGCACCTCGGAGGGCAGCGGATTGTCGCGGTCGGTGACCGACGACAGGAACACCGTCCAGAGCTTGCGATTGAACGTCAGGGCGCTGTCGAGGCTGGCCCGGCCCGATTCCCAGTCGTCGTGGATGGCCTGCAGCCGGGATGCGGCCTTGAGCAACAGGTTTGCTTCCAGATCACGCGGACTTGCGGTCTGGTTGGCCACCGCCCCGTAAGCCTTTGCTGCGTTTTGCATTCTCCAACAGCTCCTGCTCGTAATCGATAAGTTTCTTGGCCGATTTCAGCGCCTTATACAGATCGCCCGTTAAGATTTGATTATTTATGTTTGCGATGTGTTTCCAGGCACTTGGCGCAGCCTGCACCAGCTCGCGCATGAGCGTGAAATAGAGGTCGTGGTGGCTTGTGGGGTCGTGCGAGATGTACATCAGCTGGATTGCGAGATAGATGCGGCGCGCCGGCGTGTTGGCGCGCTCGGCGGTCATGATGTCCTTCTCGCGCAGGATCGGCGCCATGCCGTCGACCAGGAAACGGGCGCGCTGGTCGCCGTTCGTGATGACGCAGTCGCCGATCAGGATGCGTTCGCCGGGCTTCAGTTCCACTTTCAGCGACATGTGCGGCTCTCCTGACAGAGGTCCAATGTTCGCGATCACGGTTAATCTGGCGTAAAAAAACGGCGGGGTTTCCCCCGCCGTTTGTATTTTTGCGATGGTCGGGCTGATCAGCCGAACAACCGCAGCACCGCCTGGTCGGCCTGCGCGGAGAGCGACAGCGCCGTGGTGGAGAGCTGCTGGCGGGTCTGCAAGGCGAGGAGGTTGGCGCCTTCCTCGTTGGTGTCGGCGAGGACGAGGTTGTCGGCGCCGGTCTGCAGGGTGTTGACCAGGTTCTTGGTGAAGTCCTGGCGGGTCTGCACCGTGGTCAGGTTCGAGCCGAACTTCGAGGCCTGCGTGCGCAGGGTGGTCAGCGACGTATCGAGGCTGGCGATGGTCAGATCGATGTTTCCGTTGGACTGGAAATAGCCCGACGAAATCGTCGAGAGGCCGAGACCCGCCTTGTTATAGGTCACGCCCGAGATGGTCAGCGAGCTCGTTCCGGTCTCGTTGAACACGACCTTCAGATTGTCGCCGTTGAGCAGGTTGATGCCGTTGTAGGAGGCATCGCCCGCCAGCGTGTCGATCTGGGCGAGCACGGCGTTGTAGTCGTTCTCGAGCGAGGTGCGGGTGGCGTTCGCCGTGCCCGGCGTTGCCGTGCCCTGGGTGGTGCCGGTGAAGCCGGTCAGCCCGAGCGCGGTGGTCAGCGCGGCGTTCGAAGAGGTCAGCGTGATGCTGTTCTGCGAGGTGCCGGAGGCGACCTTGAAGGTGACCGCCGAGTTGGAGGCGCCCGAACCGGTGTCGAGACCCGACAGGGTGCCGATCGTGGCGTTCAACTCTGCCAGCGTGGAAATCTGGCCGACGCCGGTGCCGAAGGTGATGACCTGGTTGGAGCCGCCATTGACCGCCACCGTCAGCGTGTAGCCGGCGGTGCCGATGTTATCGAGCAGGCTGGTGGAGTTGTAGGTATTGTTGGTCAGGCCGGCGTTGGAGTTGGCCGAGATCACCATGTCGATGTCGGCCTTCAAGGCGTTGACCTTGATGCCGTCGCCGCCGCCGTTGGCCACGAGTTCAATATCGGTGCCGGCGGTGAAGCCGGCGGTGTTGACCTTGGTGGCGAAGTCGGCCTGCAGGCCGGCCAGGATTTCGGCATAGGTGGCCGAACCGTCGGAGGTGTAGGTGACGGTCTGGGCGCCGACGCCGTTGATGTTGATGGCGAACGAATAGGTGGTGGCGTTGGCCACCGTGATGGTCGAGCCGTTGCCGGTGGTGCCGAGCGTTTCGTTCGGCGGGTCGCCCTGGATGGTGATCGCCGCATAGGTGGTGGAGCCGGCCGAGGGGGCCTGCTGCGCCTGCTTGGCGATCGACTTGGCGGACTCCACCAGCTTGGTCAGCGAGGTGATGCCCTGGTCGGCGGCCTTCAGCGTCTGCTGGGCCTGGCCGATCGAGTCGAGCAGCGAATTGAGGTCGCTGGCGCGGTTGCTCAGCGACTGCGAGGTGAAGAAGTTGCCCGGATTATCGAGCGCAGAGTTCACCTTCTTGCCCGTCGCCAGGCGGTTCTGCGTACCGGTGATCAGATCAGCCGTTCGCTGCAAGGAAAGAAGGTTTTGCCGGACACCGGCGGAAAGTACGATATCACTACCCATGACATGATCCCTCGAAAAACGAAGCGATACCGTTCAATCCGGAACGGTTGGGCGTGATAATGATCGGGTAACCCTAATGTCCGGTTAAAGGTACGTTAACAATCGGTAAAGCCTGCCGGGCGAAACGCGTACGAACAGCAAAAAAAACGGCGGGGTTTCCCCCGCCGTTTGTATTTTTGCGATGGTCGGGCTGATCAGCCGAACAGCCGCAGCACCGCCTGGTCGGCCTGCGCGGAGAGCGACAGCGCCGTGGTGGAGAGCTGCTGGCGGGTCTGCAAGGCGAGGAGGTTGGCGCCTTCCTCGTTGGTGTCGGCGAGGACGAGGTTGTCGGCGCCGGTCTGCAGGGTGTTGACCAGGTTCTTGGTGAAGTCCTGGCGGGTCTGCACCGTGGTCAGGTTCGAGCCGAACTTCGAGGCCTGCGTGCGCAGGGTGGTCAGCGACGTATCGAGGCTGGCGATGGTCAGATCGATGTTTCCGTTGGACTGGAAATAGCCCGACGAAATCGTCGAGAGGCCGAGACCCGCCTTGTTATAGGTCACGCCCGAGATGGTCAGCGAGCTCGTTCCGGTCTCGTTGAACACGACCTTCAGATTGTCGCCGTTGAGCAGGTTGATGCCGTTGTAGGAGGCATCGCCCGCCAGCGTGTCGATCTGGGCGAGCACGGCGTTGTAGTCGTTCTCGAGCGAGGTGCGGGTGGCGTTCGCCGTGCCCGGCGTTGCCGTGCCCTGGGTGGTGCCGGTGAAGCCGGTCAGCCCGAGCGCGGTGGTCAGCGCGGCGTTCGAAGAGGTCAGCGTGATGCTGTTCTGCGAGGTGCCGGAGGCGACCTTGAAGGTGACCGCCGAGTTGGAGGCGCCCGAACCGGTGTCGAGACCCGACAGGGTGCCGATCGTGGCGTTCAACTCTGCCAGCGTGGAAATCTGGCCGACGCCGGTGCCGAAGGTGATGACCTGGTTGGAGCCGCCATTGACCGCCACCGTCAGCGTGTAGCCGGCGGTGCCGATGTTATCGAGCAGGCTGGTGGAGTTGTAGGTATTGTTGGTCAGGCCGGCGTTGGAGTTGGCCGAGATCACCATGTCGATGTCGGCCTTCAAGGCGTTGACCTTGATGCCGTCGCCGCCGCCGTTGGCCACGAGTTCAATATCGGTGCCGGCGGTGAAGCCGGCGGTGTTGACCTTGGTGGCGAAGTCGGCCTGCAGGCCGGCCAGGATTTCGGCATAGGTGGCCGAACCGTCGGAGGTGTAGGTGACGGTCTGGGCGCCGACGCCGTTGATGTTGATGGCGAACGAATAGGTGGTGGCGTTGGCCACCGTGATGGTCGAGCCGTTGCCGGTGGTGCCGAGCGTTTCGTTCGGCGGGTCGCCCTGGATGGTGATCGCCGCATAGGTGGTGGAGCCGGCCGAGGGGGCCTGCTGCGCCTGCTTGGCGATCGACTTGGCGGACTCCACCAGCTTGGTCAGCGAGGTGATGCCCTGGTCGGCGGCCTTCAGCGTCTGCTGGGCCTGGCCGATCGAGTCGAGCAGCGAATTGAGGTCGCTGGCGCGGTTGCTCAGCGACTGCGAGGTGAAGAAGTTGCCCGGATTATCGAGCGCAGAGTTCACCTTCTTGCCCGTCGCCAGGCGGTTCTGCGTCAACGCCACCAGCGAGGAGGTGTTTTGCAGAGACAGAAGGTTCTGCCGGACGCCAGCCGACAGGGTGATATTGGAAGCCATCGTACGCAACCTTTCTGGTTTGGACTACACGTGTCGATCCGTAGGATCGGCAGCATTTTTCGCACGCGGCCGTGTAAGGCCCCGTAAAAGAACATGGTTAACGAGTTAATCCGGAGCGAACGTGGCGTGCCGCATTTCGCGCGCCGGCGTTTACGGCGCGCTAACCATGCCCGCTAAGGTTTTGCTAACGCTTGCGCCGCCGGCGCGCGCAGGGCGGGCTCAGATCTGGATATCGGCGTGCGGGCCGTGCGGATCGCCCTCGTCGGACGTTGCCGGCTGCGTGTAGGCGCGCATCCGCGACAGCGCCTTGTCGCTCGCGCGTCGCCGTTTGCGCCGATCCTCCTCCTCGCGCGCCCGCAAAAGCGCGCCTTCGGACTGCGGATTCATCGCCCTGGAGCGCGGCAGGCTGTCCGGCGAGCCCGGAGGTTCGCGCATCGGGAGCGCGGGATTGGTGGCGCTGACGGTCCGCGTCGGGGACAGTTCGGTCCGCGCCACGCTGCCGCGGTCATAAAGCACGCGATTGGTACCGTCGCGCGGCTTGATCGTGAAACTGGAGTCCATGTTCACCTCCCGGAGCGCACGCAGACGTGCCTGTCCGATCGGATTGACGAGGACGTTAGACCACGAACGCTAGTCGATGAACTTTAAGGACGCGTTGGGAAACTCGGTAAATTTGCGATTCCTTACAGGATGCGGCTGACCGTCAACGGCTGGGCGGCGCTCGCCGGCGGCGTCGAGGGCATTCCCGACGCGCCATAGGTCGAGGGCGCGGCCTTGCGCGTCAATTCCTCATGGACGCCGCGCAGGATGCCTTCGGATACCGCGTGCGCGGTCGCCAGCACGGTCAGGTTGACCTGGAGAAGCGCCTGGAACAGATCGTGCCGGCGGCGCAGCGCCTCAAGTTCGCCGGGGGCACCGTGCGCGCCGCCGGCTTCGCTGTTCTTGAGGCTTTGCGCCAGCGCCAGGTACTGGCGCGACAATTCCGCCTTGGGCTCGGCGAGCGCGGCGGCTTCGGTCAGTTTCCCCGCCCGCACCAGTTCGGTTTCGCGTTCGATCATGGCGAGCAGGCCGTCCATGACGGCGGGCAGGCGGGCGGCAGGCGTTGCCGGATCGGTCTGGGCAAGGACGGTCATCGTATTCTCCGCGCTCAACGAGATTTTGCTTCCTGCTGCGCGAGCAGCGTGCGGTACACCTGGTCGGCGATCCCGATGCCGCCCTTCCTGGCGTAGGATTTCGCGTACTCGTCGGTGAGAAAGGTGCGCCAGACGCCGACCGCCGGACCGCCGCCGAACGGGCCTTCGCCGTCGATTCCCGCCATCATCTGGTTGAACATCGAGTTCAGAAACACCGCCTCGAATTCCTCGGCGGCCGCGCGCGCCTTGGCATGGGTGGGCGCACTTCTGAGCGCGGTCGCCGACTTTGCCGCCGCATTCTGGTGGGCGGCGAAGGAATGAAAGCCCTGCGCGGCGCTGCTCGAAGCAAACGGGGAGGCCGCCATCACATCACCTCGATTTCGGCCTGGATGGCGCCGGCCGCCTTGATCGCCTGCAGGATTGCGATCAGGTCGCGCGGGCCGATGCCGAGCGCGTTCAACCCGTCGACGAGCTGCTGCAGCGACACGCCTTCCTTGACCAGCGCGAGCTTCTTGCCGTCTTCCTGCACGCCGATGCGGGTGCGCGGCACGACGCGGGTTTCGCCGCGCGAGAAGGGCGCCGGCTGGCTGACCTGCGGCGTTTCCGAGATGGTGACGGTCAGGTTGCCCTGCGCGACCGCAACCGTCGAAACCCGCACGTCGCGGCCCATGACGATGATGCCGGAGCGCTCGTCGATGACCACCTTGGCGCCGAGGTCGGGCTCGATCTGCAATTGCTCGATTTCGGTGAGCAGGGCGACCATGTTGGCGTCCGCTTTCGGGGGCAGCGTGAGCTGCACGGTGGAGGCATCCAGCGGCTCGGCGATCGCACTGCCGATATAATCGTTGACCGCGGCGGCGATGCGCTTGGCGGTGGTGAAGTCCGAATTGCGCAGCGCCAGGCGCACCTGGTTGAGCTTGTTGAGCGCAAAATCGATCTCGCGCTCGATGATGGCGCCATTGGAGATGCGGCCGACCGTGGGCACGCCGCGCACGATCTTGGCGGCCTCGCCCTCGGCCTGGAACCCGCCGATGGCGACCGAGCCCTGCGCGACCGCATAGACATTGCCGTCGGCGCCGAGCAGCGGCGTCACCAGCAGCGTGCCGCCCTGCAGGCTCTTGGAATCGCCGAGCGCGGAGACGGTGACATCAATCCGCGTACCCTGCGTCCCGAAGGCGGGAAGATTGGCCGTCACCATGACGGCGGCGACGTTGCCGGTCCTGATCTGCGAGCCGCGCGTATTGACGCCGAGCCGCTCCAGCATGGCTTGCAGGGATTGCCGCGTGAACGGGATATTGTTGAGGGTGTCGCCGGTTCCGTTCAGGCCGACCACGAGCCCGTAGCCGATGAGCTGGTTTTGCCGGACCCCTTCGATATTGGCGAGGTCCTTGATCCGCGATGTGGCCTGCGCGGGCGCGACGGGCGCCGCCAGGACCAGGATCACGGCCAGGATCACGGCCAGGAATACGGTCATGATCACGCCCGCGATACGGGCGGCATGCGCGACGATGATGCTTGGCATCGGTAAGCTCCCCACTCCACGTCGGCGTTTCTCACGCTCCCACATGAGATCGCGCCGCTTGCAGGAAATGCGAACGGCGTGCCAGTGCGGTCGGTGGCACAGTGCATTGATATCGCTGGGGTTTTTCTTGCCCGTCGCGGCCGGGCGGGCGTTGCCCGCGCGCATGTCTTGCCGGGGCCGGCAGTTTTTGCCGCCTCATTTACGAAGGCTTAACCATAAGGGCGGAGTCTGAAGCCGACAGGGACCGGCCGTCCGGCCGGAGCGATCCGATGCGCATCCAGGCACCGAATTCGACCGCCTCCGTCCGTGACGCCCAGGCGCCGCGGCGCGCGGGCTCGACCGGCTTTCAACTCGAGGCCGGCGACAGCGCCAAGGCGCAGAGCGCCGTCCCATCGCTACGCACGATCGGCGGCATCGATGCGCTGGTCGCGCTGCAGGGGATGCAGGACGCGACCGAACGCCGGCGGCGGGCGGTGGCGAGCGGTCGCGTTGCGCTCGACGCGCTTGACGAGCTCAAGCTCGGCCTGCTGTCGGGCTCGCTCGATCCCTCCAAACTCAACCGCCTGCGCGCGGTTGAAGCGCAGCTCAAGGAACGTACCGGCGAGGCGGACCTTGACTCGGTCCTGGCCGAGATCGAGCTGCGCGTGGCGGTCGAAGTCGCCAAAATGAGCCCGCGCTAGCAGCCGTTTTGCCTCTCTGCGCGCCTGCGCCCGGGCAGCGCGGGCGTTTTGGTGCGGCGCGTCATAACCGTGTCATTTCAATCGGTTCCAACGGGCGCGGCGATTCCGCGGGGCGCTAATTCGTTGTTGTTTGCGGCCGCCGCCGCCGCTATAAGCTCGGCCCCGCTCGGGGGCGACTCGGGGGAGCGAGCATGTTGGGGTTCAAGGAGTTGAAGCGAATGGCCTCGGACACGAATTACCGTCCGTCGGAAAAAGAGCCGTTCATGAACGAGAAGCAACGTGAATATTTTCGCGCCAAGCTGCTGGCCTGGAAGGACGACATCCTGAAGGAAGCGCGCGAGACGCTGCAGCACCTGCAGGACGAGAATCAAAATCATCCTGACCTTGCCGACCGGGCCTCCTCGGAGACCGACCGCGCGATCGAGCTGCGGGCCCGCGACCGGCAGCGCAAGCTGATCGCCAAGATCGATGCCGCGCTCGCGCGCATCGAGGACGGCACCTACGGGTATTGCGAGGAAACCGGTGAGCCGATCTCGCTCAAGCGGCTGGAGGCCCGTCCGATCGCAACGCTGTCGATCGAGGCGCAGGAGCGCCACGAACGGCGCGAGCGCGTCTACCGCGACGACTGAGGCGTCTGCGGCGCGCCGCCGATTGAGAGTTTCGCCGGCACTGCATGCAGACTTGGTCATGGCCGGGCACCCGGGTCCGGCCTTTGGCCGGCCCGATTGTAAACCTGTCCCGGCCATCCACGTCGTTTCTCTCACCGAAGACGTGAACGCCCGGCATGACGAATGGGAAATGCGGCGACCGGCCGGCCTATCGCTCACGGTAGAAGCGACGGCAGCAGCAGCGGCACGAGCACGGCCGTCAAGAGGCCGTTGAGTCCGAGCGCGATGGCGGCGAAGGTGCCGGCCAAGGGATCGACCTGAAACGCACGCGCCGTTCCGATCCCGTGCGAGGCAAGCCCTGCGGCGAAACCGCGTGCGGCATAGTTTTTCAGGCGCAGGCCATTCATCAGCGGCGTGACCACGATGGCGCCGCTGATCCCGGTGAGAATGACGAGCACGGCGGTGAGGGCGGGGTCGCCGCCGGTTTTTTCCGCAATGCCCATGGCGATCGCCGCGGTGGACGACTTCGGCGCCAGCGCGAGCATGGCGGCGCGGTCGAGTCCGAGCAGCCGCGCGAGCAGCACCGCCGAAACAATCGCCGTCACCGAACCGGCGACGAGCGCGGCCAGCAGCGGCACGAGCGCACGCCGCACCTGCGGCAGGTGGCGTATCAGCGGAACCGCGAGCGCCACGGTCGCCGGACCGAGCAGGAAATGGATGAATTGCGCGCCGGCGAAATAGGTCTGGAAACTCGTCCCCGACGCCACCAACAGCAGCGCCACGAACGCGACCGCGATCAGGACTGGATTGACCAGCGGATGGCGACCGGTTGCGCCCGATAGGCTGTCGGCGGCGAGATAGGCCACGAGCGTAGCCGACAGCCACAGCAGTTGCGAACCGGAGAGATAGACCCACAGATCGACGAAATCGATCATGCGCGCTCGTCCCGCTGGCCGGTAAAATCGTCGGCGCCGAGCGCCTTGGCAAAAGCGGCAAAGACGAGCGCGGTGACCGCAAGCGCGATCACCGTGGATATGACCACGACGGCGACAAGGCGGATGCCGTCCTGGCCGAGCCGGTCGAGCTGCTGCACGACGCCGACCCCGGCTGGCACGAACAGAAGCGACAGGTGCTTGAGAATGCCGTCGGCGGTGTCGCCAAGCCCGCCCGGAAGCGGCGCGCGCGCCACCATCAGCGCGAACAGGAGCATCATGCCGACGACCGGCCCCGGCATTGGCAGGGAGGCGGTGCGTACGATCGCCTCACCGGCGAGTTGGCAGACGAGAAGCGTGGCGAAGGCGGCGAGCATGGAGCGTCGACAATCCCGTTTGAAATCTGTGCGTCGTCCAATTGTCGGAAGGCGCCCCGGCCGACGCAAGGGCGAGCCCCTGCGGATGGGCGTTTGACACGGCCGATATACTTCGATAATCGTTGAAATATGGAAAAGAATGCTGCCGTCGCCGCTCTGGCCGCGCTGGCGCAGGAGAGCCGGCTCGATGTCTACCGGCTCCTGGTCGCGGCGGGAGCTGTCGGGATGCCGGCCGGGCAGGTGGCATCCGAACTCGGCGTTGCGCCCAATACGCTGTCGTTTCATTTCGACCGTTTACGGCACGCGGGTCTGGTGAGCGTTCGTCGGGAAGGCCGCTCGCTGATTTATGCCGCGCGTTTCGACGCAATGAATGCGCTGATCGGCTATCTCACCGAAAACTGTTGCGGTGGCATGCCCGAACTGTGCGGCGCTCCGGCTCGTTTCTCGAAGTCAACGAAAGCACCCCTTTCCGGAAAAGCAAAAGCCCATGTCTGAGCGTCCCTACAACGTCCTCTTCCTGTGCACCGGCAATTCGGCGCGCTCGATCATTGCCGAGGCGATCCTCAATCGCGAGGGGCGTGGCAGGTTCCGCGGCTATTCCGCCGGCAGCCAGCCCAAGGGCGCGGTGCATCCCTATACGCTCGACCTTCTGCGCCGCATGAATTTCGACCTCGGCGGATACCGCTCCAAGAGCTGGACGGAGTTCTCCGGACCCGGCGCGCCCAAGCTCGATTTCGTGTTCACGGTCTGCGACAGCGCGGCGGCGGAAAGCTGCCCGGTCTGGCCGGGCCAGCCGATGACGGCGCACTGGGGCGTGCCCGATCCGGCGGCGGCGACCGGCACCGAAGCCGAAATCCGGCTCGCCTTTGCCGAAGCATTCCGGATGCTCAACAGCCGCATCTCGATTTTCGTCAATCTGCCGCTGCAATCGCTCGACAAGCTCACCTTGCAGCAGCGTCTCGACGCCATCGGGCGCGCGAGCGATTCCGATCCGGCATCGGCCGCCTGACGTTCGGCCATGACCGGCGAATCCCTGACACGCCGGCTGGTGGCCGAGGCGCTCGGCACCGCATTCCTGCTCGCCACCGTGATCGGCTCTGGCATCATGGGCGAACGCCTGGCGGGCGGCAACGTCGCGCTCGCGCTGCTCGGCAACACGCTGCCGACCGGCGCCATTCTGGTCGTGCTGATCCTGATCCTGGGCCCGGTGTCGGGCGCCCATTTCAATCCGGCGGTCAGCACCGCTTTTGCGCTGCGCGGCGCGATCTCGTGGCGCCTGACCGCCATGTATGTCGCCGGGCAAATTCTCGGCGGCCTCCTCGGCGTCTGGGCGGCTCACCTGATGTTCGACCTGCCGCTCCTGCAGGTGGCCGCCAAGGCGCGGTTCGGGCCTGGGCAATGGTTCGCCGAATTTATCGCGACCTTCGGCCTGCTGCTTACGATTTTCGGCTGCGTGGCGCGCGCGCCGCAGGCGGTCGCCTATGCGGTCGGTCTCTATATCACGGCGGCCTATTGGTTCACCGCCTCGACCTCGTTCGCCAATCCGGCGGTGACGCTGGCCCGCTCGCTCTCGGACACGTTCTCCGGAATCGCGCCGTCCGGTGTGTTGCCTTTTGTCGCCGCGCAGATGTTCGGCGCAATTGCCGCGAGCGTCCTTGCGCGCTGGCTCTGGCCCGCGTCCGCGGGGCGGTGAGTTTGCACGCGCCGGGAAAGGAGCGCGGCCTCCGGCGGGGGGAGCATGCCGGAGGCCGCGTCGTTGCCGCCGCTTGCGGTCGCGATCCGAAACGGCGTGGGAGCTCTTTGGTAATGCACTAAGGCGGGATGATCTTTCCTCGAATCGTCATCCCGCTTTCGCTCTTCGTCCGCGCATGATCTTTTCCGAAAACCGCTGCGCACATATCGGGATCCTGCGCTAGAACGGCAGCAGCACGTCGAGCACCTGCTGGCCGTAGCGCGGTTGCTGCACGTCGGTGATCTGGCCGCGGCCGCCATAGGCGATGCGCGCCTGCGCGATCTTGGTGGACTCGATGGTGTTGTCGCTTTCGATATCCTCGGGCCGCACGATGCCGGCCACGATCAGTTCGCGGATTTCGAAATTGACCCGCACCTCCTGCCTGCCTTCGATCACCAGGTTGCCGTTCGGCAGCACCTGGGTGACCACGCCGGCAATGTTGGTGGTGATTTCTTCCTTGCGGTCGACCGACCCCTTGCCCTCGCTCGAACCGGTGGAATCGGCGGTCAGGATGCGGCCGGGAATGCCGACTTTGTTGAGCGGCGGCGGCAGCGTCTTGCGGGCGAGGAAGGCGTCGACGCCGGAATCCTCGTCGGCCTTGCGGCTGCGCGAGGTCTCGTTTTCGAGCGTGGCCTTGTCGGTGATTTTCACCTTGACGGTCAGAATGTCGCCAACCTGGTGCGCGCGTTGGTCCTTGAAGAAGGCGCGCGACCCGTTGCGCCAGAGCGAATTGGGATTGTAGGAGGCCGGCAGCGCCATCGGCATCGGCATCTGCACCGGCTTGTAGCCGGGTGCCGCGGTCGGATTCTCGATGGCGGTCAGCTTTGGCGCCTCACCGATCTGCGACAGCCGGTCGATGGCCGCGCAGCCGCCGAGCGACCAGGCAACAACGCCAACGCTTGCGATACGGACAAGACTCACGACTTCCTTCATGGCGACTCTCACTGGACGTTGCGGCGGGCGATACCGGTTTGATAGGGCGCAGCGGCGAGACTCGCGGTTACCCGCGGTTTCGTGGTCGAGACCGTGACGCGGCCGGGACCGGTCACGATCCCCTGCACGGTGCGCTTGGATTGCAGATTGACGACATGCACGACGTCGCCCTCGGTGCCGGCTTCGGTGGCGGTGCCGCGCATGGTGAGCGTCATGCCCGGGGCCTCGAAGATCAGCACGACCGGCTGGTTGCGCTCGACGAGTCCGGGCTTTTGCAGGTCCGCGCGGCGCAAGGCCCGCCCGCCGCGCAGCGGATGGCGCGCCGACAGGCCGATCGCGGCATGCGCGTCGCCGATCACTTCGTCCGACAGCTCGGTCGTGGCCCGGCGCTCGGTAGCGATGTCGCCCGCGCGCAGCATTTCTCCGCGCGCGACCGAACGCGTCAGCACCGCAACCTTCCGGGTCTCGGCGGCAATCCCGGTGAGACGCAGGCCGCCGCGGCGGAAGGCGCGGCTGCCCGGCAAATCCAGCGTGGCATCGAAACGTCGGCTGCGCGGATCGAATGACAGGCGGCTCACCACCAGCGCGTTTTCAAACTCGGGTTCGGCCTGGACCACCGGCACTTCGCGGTCGAACGTGATGCCGAGACTCTCGGCCTCGCCGACGCGATATCGGGCGGCGATGGCGGTCGCGATGCGGCTTTCGAATTCGCGCAGACCGAGCGTGCGGCCGGCACGGGTGACCGTGACTTCCGCCAATCCCCTGGTGTCGACGGCGAACACGTCGTGCGCGCGCACCATCTGGACGATGCGCGCAGCCGGCACGGTGCCGGCTGCGCGCATCGTCCAGATGG
>WBUW01000031.1 GCA_008933495.1 Pseudorhodoplanes sp. | reverse complement strand
AGCCTGACGCGCGCGGAATTGCTGCTGCGCATCGAGCAGGCGTTCCGGGCGCGGCTTCCCGAACATACGCTCACGCAAGCCGAAACCATTGCCGACCTTCTGGCGGCGCTCGGCAAAGCCGCGCCGCCGCTCGCGCCCGCGCAGGGACGCGCCGTCACCGCCGTCGCCCTCCCCGAGGTGCCAGCCGCCGCCAATGCGCGCAGCTTGACCGAAGCGCTCGACTGGCACGCGGCCGCGCATGCCGATCGCCTGCACGTCACCTATCTCGCTGATGGCGTGGAGCCGGCCGCCATGCGTTATGGCGAACTGGCGCGGGAGGCGCGCCGGATCGCGGCCGGGCTGATCGCGCGCGACATCAACGTCGGCGACCGGGTGGCGTTGATGCTGCCGACCAGCCTCGAGTTTTTCGCGTCGTTTTTCGGCGTTCTCTATGCGGGCGGCGTTCCGGTGCCGATCTATCCGCCGCTGCGGCTGTCGCAACTGGAAGAGCATGTCAATCGGCAAGCCGGCATTCTGCGCAATGCCGGAGCGCGCCTGCTGATCACAACCACAAGAGGGCAGAAGCTCGCGACCTTGTTGCAGCCGCAGGTTCCGACGATTTCAGCGGTGGAGAGTCCGGCCGCGCTTTCGTCCAGCCCCGAAATCCGGTTGCCGCCCACCGGCGACGAACGCGCAACGGCGCTGCTTCAATACACGTCCGGCAGCACGGGCGATCCGAAAGGGGTCGTGCTCAGCCACGCCAACCTTCTCGCCAATATCCGCGCCATCGGCCAGGCCATGGACGCAAGCTCGCGTGATGTTTTCGTGAGCTGGCTGCCGCTCTATCACGATATGGGCCTGATCGGCGCGTGGCTTGCCACGCTGTATTACGGCGCTCCGCTGTACGTGATGTCGCCGCTGACATTCCTCGCGCACCCGGAAAGCTGGTTATGGGCGATCCACCAGTATCGTGCGACCTTGTCGGCCGCGCCGAACTTCGCCTTCGAGACCTGCCGGACAAAAATCGATAACGCGGATATCGAGGGTCTCGACCTCAGCTCGCTGCGCCTCGTCGCCAACGGTGCGGAGCCGGTGAGCGCCAATTCGATCCGCCGATTCACCGAGCGGTTTCGCGCCTACGGCTTCCGCCCTGAAGCGATGACGCCCGCCTACGGGCTTGCCGAAAGCACAGTCGGCCTGACGGTGCCCCCGCTCGGACGCGGTCCGCGCATCGATCGCGTCGACCGCCATGCTCTCGGTTCGACCGGGATCGCTCAGCCCGCGGCGCCAGCCGACACAAGCCCACTCGAATTCGTTTCATGCGGGCAGCCGATCCCCGGCCACGATGTGCGTATTGTCGATGCGCAGGGACGAGAAGTCGCCGACCGGGTCATCGGCCGGCTTGAATTTCGCGGACCATCAGCCACGCCGGGCTATTTCCAGAACGAGGCCAAGACCAAAGAGCTGTTCGACGGCGGATGGCTCGACAGCGGCGATCAGGCTTACCGCGCCGACGGGGAGATATTTATCACGGGCCGGATCAAGGATCTGGTGATCCGGGCCGGCCGCCACATTTTCCCGCAGGAGGTCGAAGACACCATTGGCGAGCTTCCCGATATCGTCAAAGCCGGGGTCGCCCTGATCGGCACCCGGGACCGGACATCCGGGACCGAGCGGGTGGTCATCGTCGCGGAGACGACGCAGGAGGACCCGTCCGCCCGCGACCGGTTGCGCGACCAGGCACAAGCGGCAGCCGTGAATGTGCTCGGCGCGCCGGCCGACGAAATCGTCTTTGTTCCGCCCGACACCATTCCCAAGACCGCGAGCGGGAAAATCCGGCGCAGCACGACCAGGGAATTGTATGATGCCGGCCAGCTCGGAGCGCCGCGTTCAAGTGTCGGCCGCCAGCGTATCCGCCTTCTCCTCGCCGGCATCGTCCCGCGCGCGGCGGGGATTGTGCGCCTTACCGGGCGCGCGCTCTATGCGGCCTGGTGGTGGACCGTGGT
The DNA here is from genome assembly GCA_008933495.1 of Pseudorhodoplanes sp. Taxonomy (GTDB): domain Bacteria; phylum Pseudomonadota; class Alphaproteobacteria; order Rhizobiales; family Xanthobacteraceae; genus Pseudorhodoplanes. The sequence goes on along the minus strand of WBUW01000031.1, from coordinate 11,870 downwards.
TGCCCTCATTCTCCTGTTTGGCTGGATGGCGGTGATGACATTGCCGCGGCTTGGCATGCGCTGGGCCGCGCTCCGATGGCTTTCCCGTGCCGGACTTGCGGCGATGGGAATTCCGCTGGAACGCACGCATCTCGATCGCATCCCCCAAGACAACGCCATCCTCGTTTTCAACCATGCCAGCTATTCCGACGCGCTTGTGCTGGCGGCGGCACTCCCCGATACGCCGGTATTCGCGGCCAAGAAGGAATTTGCCGACCAGGCCTTGATCGGTCCGTTCCTGCGCCGGCTCGGCGTCATCTTTGTTGAGCGTTTCGACGTGGCGGGAAGTCTGGCCGACGCGCAGAGCGCCGCCCGCATGGCCAAGGGCCGGCTTCTGGCCTTCTTTCCGGAAGGCACCTTCACCGCGCGCAAGGGATTGGCGGCCTTCCGCCTTGGCGCCTTCAAGGCCGCGGCCGAGGCCGGACTTCCGATTGTGCCCGGCGCGCTCTGCGGCACCCGCGACATGCTGCGCGCCGATACCTGGTGGCCGCGATGGACGCCGATCCGCGTCGACATCGGCGAGGCGCTGGCCCCCGCCGGTAGCGATTTCAACGCCATTGTCGCGTTGCGCAATCGCGCGCGCGCCTTCGTTGCCGAGCGGTGTGGCGAGCCCGACCTCGACGAACCGGCATTCGATGTCGAGGCCGAGGCCTTCTGGCCGGATTCCCGGACGGCCGGTTAGGCCGTTGCCGGCCGTCCTCTTTGATTTAGCGCAAGGAAACGTCCGGCTCGTTATCGCTCAGATGCAGAAACGCCATGGGAGCGTTTTTCATGCCACACAAGCGCGTCCTTTTCCGCTCCGCCGCCCGCGAAAAGATTCTTCACGGCGCCACGCAACTTGCCGAAGCGATCCGCGTCACCCTGGGCCCGAAGTCGAAATCCGTTCTCATCCAGAAGCCCTGGGGTTCGCCTGTCGTCTGCAACGACGGCGTCACGATCGCAAAGGAGCTCGATCTGCCCGACGCCGACGAGAATCTCGGCGTCCAGGTGCTGCGGCAAGCGGCGGAAAAAACCGGCGACCTTGTCGGCGACGGCACCTCCACGTCGACCGTACTGGCTCATTCCATTCTCGCCGAGGGCATCAGGAACGTGGTCGCCGGCGCGAGCGCAATCGACGTCAAGCGCGGGCTCGATCGCGGCGCCAGGATCGCGATCGAGCAATTGCGCAGCCTCGCCCGTCCGGTCCGCACCCGAAAGGAAAAAGCGCAGGTCGCCACCATCTCGGCGCATAATGAAGAAGCCATCGGGGAACTCGTCGCAGACGCGATCGAGAAGGTCGGAGACGATGGCGTGATTTCGCTCGAAGAATCGAAAACGACCGAAACAAGCCTCGACGTCGTCGAAGGCATGCAGTTCGACCGCGGCTTCGTGTCGCCGTATTTCGTGACCGATGCCGAGCGCATGGAAGCCGTGCTCGAAGAGCCGCTGATTCTGGTATCGGACCGCAAGATCGGCGCGTTGCGCGACATGCTGCCGTTGCTGGAGCAGGTGGCAAAATCGGGTCACCCGCTTCTGATCGTCGCCGAGGACGTCGAGGGCGAAGCGCTCGCCACATTGATCGTCAACCAGATTCGCGGCGTGCTGAAATGCTGCGCCGTAAAGGCGCCCGGCTTTGGCGACCGTCGCAAGAGCATGCTCGAAGACATTGCCGTGCTCGCCGGTGCGCAGGTCATTTCGGAAGATATCGGCATCAAGCTCGAGAACGCCACCATCGCCCAGCTCGGGCGGGCGACCCGGGCCGTCAGCAACAAGGAGAACACGACCATCATCGGCGGCAAGGGAACGCGGACGCAGATCGACGGCCGCATCCAGCAGATACGGTACGAAATCGAGAAGACGACCAGCGATTATGACCGCGAGAAGCTGCAGGAACGCCTTGCCAAACTGTCCGGCGGCGTGGCCGTGATCCGCGTCGGGGCGCCCTCCGAAGCCGAGATGAAATCGAAGAAAGAAGCGCTCGACGACGCCATCCATTCGACCAAGGCCGCCGTCGCCGAAGGCATCGTTCCCGGCGGAGGGCTCGCGCTGCTGCGATGCCTGCAGGCCGTCGAACGCGAGGAACAGACCGTCGAAGGCGACGAGAAAACCGGTCTGCAGATTCTGCGGCGCGCACTTGAGGCGCCGGCCCGTCAGATCGCCGAGAATTCCGGAACGGATGGCGGAGTGGCGGTTGCGCGCATGCTGGAGGGCCAGGGAAACTGGGGCTTCGACGCCGCGCGGAAAAGCTATGTCGACCTCGTCGAGGCCGGGATCATCGATCCGGTCAAGGTCGTACGGATCGCCCTCGAAAACGCCGTGTCGGTTGCCAGCATTCTGTTGCTGACGGAAGCGACGATGACGATCATCCCGGAAAAATCAAAGGAGCGAGCGCCCGAGGCCGACGTCGGCCTGTAGCGCGCATATGCGATAGCGGGCGTTATTGACTCAAATCAACCGACCGGATGCCGGAATATCTTTAGCTTATCCTTGCAGGATCGAGACGCAGGAGTCTGCAATGAAAGCCCGCGATGTCATGGTGGCCCCCGTCGTGACGGTGAAGCCATCGCAGTCCGCCAGGGATGTGGCGACGTTGTTCGCGCGCCACCGCATCAGCGCCGTGCCGGTGGTCGATGACAATGGCCGCGTCGTCGGGGTCGTCAGCGAAGGCGACCTCATGCGGCGTTCGGAAACCGATACCGAACGGCGCCCGTCCTGGTGGCTTTCGATTTTTACGAGCAACGACGCGCTGGCGGCCGAATATATTCGCGCGCACGCACGCAAGGTTTCCGACCTGATGACGAAAACGGTCATCACAGCGACGCCCGACATGCCGCTCTCGGAAATTGCCGCCATCCTGGAGCGCAACGCCATCAAGCGCGTGCCGATTGTCGCGAACGGCCAACTCGTCGGCATTGTCAGCCGCGCCAATCTGGTACAGGCCATGGCCGCCGCCAAACCGGCGCTGGTTGTTCCGATCTCCGATACGACCATTCGCGAGCGGCTGCTGGAGCATCTGAGAACGCAGCGCTGGGCCCATGCCGGCCTCGTCAATATTACTGTATTTGACGGCGTCGTCAGCCTGTGGGGGCTGGTTCCCTCGGAGATGGAAAAGCGCGCCCTGCGCGTTGCCGCGGAGCAAACGACCGGGGTCCGCGCTGTCGAAGACAATCTGGTCGTCATGCCGACAATTTCGAGCGCCGCCTGAATGGCGTGCCACCTGGAAAAACCGATTGCACTCGTGGCGTATTATTTCTTGTCATTGTTGCCGGGCCGGCAGCCGCGCAAACCACCGGCGCCCCGGCGGTGGTGCGTTACTGCGCCGCCTGTCACGGCCTCGACGGCGCCGGGCGCGACGCGGAAACGCCGAATATCGCCGGGCAGTCCGGCATTTATTTGCGCCGGCAACTGGATGCATTCCGCAGCGGCCGTCGCAGGCATCCGCTCATGCGGCGCAATGTCGAGAGCTTGACCGAGCGCGAGATCGGTCAGATTGTGACGCACTTTTCCTTGCTGCCGGCCCGGTGACCCATGCTGATCGGCGTACCGAAGGAAATAAAGGAGAGTGAATTCCGGGTCGGTCTGGTTCCGGAGACGGTCGCCGAACTGACCCGACGCAAGCACCGCGTTCTCGTGGAAACGCAGGCCGGCGCCGGCGCCGGTTTGTCCGATCAGGCTTATCAGGCCGCGGGCGCTGAAATCGTCGCCGCGGCCGGCGAAATTTTCGAACGCGCAGAACTCATCGTCAAGGTGAAGGAGCCGCTCGCGCACGAACGCGCCATGCTGCGCCGCGGCCAGGTGCTTTTCACTTACCTGCATCTTGCCGCCGATTTGCCGCTGACGCAGGAATTGCTGGCGAGCGGCGCAACCGCGATTGCCTACGAGACTGTCACCGGCGACTCCGGCGCGCTGCCGCTGCTGGTGCCGATGTCGGAAATCGCCGGCCGCATGGCGCCGCAGATCGGGGCCCACTGGCTCGAACGCCCGCATGGCACGCGCGGCGTGCTGGTCGCGGGCGCCGCCGGCGTGCTGCCGGCCCGCGTGCTGATCCTCGGGCCCGGCACCGTCGGTACGAATGCCGCCCTTATTGCGGCGGGTCTCGGGGCCGACGTGGTCGTTCTCGGCCGTTCGCCCGATTCGTTGCGGCGGATCGAAAATCGGTTTGGCGCCAGGGTCCGCACGGGCAGCGCAAACCCCGAGACCGTCGATGCGCTGTGCCGGGAGTCCGAGCTCGTGATCGCCGGTGCGCTGGTGCCCGGCGCCGCGGCACCGCGCCTGATCAAGACCGAGACCGTGAAGGCCATGAAGCCGGGTTCCGTCATCGTCGATATTTCGATCGATCAAGGCGGCTGTGCGGAGACCTCGCGGCCGACGTCGCATTTGCAGCCGACCTATCGCGCGCACGACGTCATACACTATTGCGTACCCAACATGCCCGGGGCGGTGCCGCGTACCTCGACCTTTGCCTTGAATGCGGCGACGCGGCCGTTCGTGCTCTCGCTTGCCGACAAGGGCTGGCAGTCGGCGTTGCGCGACGACGCACACTTGCGAAACGGGCTCAGCATTCATGACGGCCGGCTCACCTGCCGCGCGGTCGCCGAAGCTCTCGCCTTGCCTTACACATCAGCTGGCGAATTGCTTTCTCGCTGACACCCGGCGCACGTGTTCGGCTTTTGATACGGATCAATGAGGGCCGCGCCGGCGAAACTATAATTATCAATTATTGAATATCAGGGAGCTTGGCCATGTCCAGGATCGTAAGTGCGCTGGCAGCGCTCGCGATGGGCGCCGTGGTTTGCACGGGCAACGTGCCTGCGAAGGCATCAGCCGGCAAGGAAAACGCCACGATCGAACGTCCGGTCGCAACGCAGGTCGCCGAAGAATTCTCGGCCTCGCGCCGCGGGCGGCGCAATACGGCCATTGCACTCGGCATCGCCGCCGGCCTGCTTGGCGGCGCCGCGATTGCGCACGGCTATTATTATCCGTATCCGTACTACGGCTATTACGGCTATTACGGACCGGCCTACTATTACGGCGCGCCGGTGGTCTATGTGCGCCCGCGCGTGGTCCGCTGCTGGGTCTATGATCCGTTCCGCGGCGTCCGTTACCGCACCTATTGCTATCGGTGACCGGCAGGTCCGGCCCATTCGCGGCGGCTGCGAATTTACGGCACGGGTGAGCTAAGGAGGACCTTGCCTGCCCGTGCCGTTTCGCATCGGCGGATACCGCCGCACTGATACGAATCGATCCCGCGCGTCGTTGGGGTCGCCTTGACTGCGTTCAGCGGTAGCCGAGCCACATATCCGCGCACGATGGCGCCTGAACCGCCGGGGACCTTGCCCTTGCGTCGGCGCTGTATTCATTCTTCATTGTTCTTTCCCGGGACGGCCACGGCAGTGGCGGGCTTCGTCGAGCCACGCGCGGCAGTCCGCAGGACGGGATGCGATCGACAGGAGCCCATTGTGCCGGCCAATCCAATGACCTTGCCACGTGTCACCTATTCCAACATCGCGGAAGACTTTGCCGCCGTTCACGATCATCTCGATGTCCTGATCCCGCAATTCAAGGCCGGCTTGCCCGCGGACCTGCGTCCGAACCGGATCGCGGCGCGCAACGACGCCGACGGCTCCGTCTATAAAGCCGTCAGCCCGATCGATCGCGATATCGTGCTCGGCACCTTTGTCGAAGCCTCGCCCGGCTCACTCGACCGTGCCGTCAAAGCAGCGCAGGCCGCCTGTCCCGGATGGAACGCGCTTGGCTGGCAGGCGCGCGTGGAGCATCTGGAGCGCGTCGCGCGCGAATTCGAGCGCCGCAAATACGAGATCGGCGTGGCCTGCCTGCTGGAAGTCGGCAAATCGCGGATGGAAGCTGTCGGCGAGGTCGAGGAGACGCTCGATCTCATCCGCTATTATTGCGCCGAGATGACGGCGAACAATGGTTATGCGCGCGACATGAAGCGCGCATTCCCGCAGGAGCGCACGCATGTGGTCCTGCGCCCGCACGGCGTGTTCGGCGTCATCAGCCCGTTCAACTTTCCGCTCGCGCTATCGGTCGCCATGATCACCGGCGCGCTCGTTGCCGGCAATTGCGTGGTCTACAAGCCGAGCCCGATGGCCGGACTGACGGGCCATCTGTTGATCGAGTGTTTCGAGGCGGCCGGCATTCCGGCCGGCGTCGTCAATCTCGTCTGCGGCGGGGCGACGGTGGGCGAAGCGCTGGTCAATCATCCGGCCATCAACGGCATCGCATTCACCGGCTCTCATGCCGTCGGGATGCGCATCTTTCGGAGCATGGCGGCACGCCCGTTTGCGCTACCGGTGATCGCAGAGATGGGCGGGAAAAACCCGACCTACGTGACCCAATCGGCAGAGATTGCGACTGCGGCGGCCGGCGTCATGCGCTCGGCGTTCGGGCTGCAGGGACAGAAGTGCAGTTCCGGCTCCAAGGTCTATGTCCACAACGCAGTCTACGACGACTTCATGCAGGCGCTCGTGAAGCTCACCCGCGCCATCCAGATCGGCAATCCCGAGGGCCGCGCGATTTTCATGGGGCCGGTCATCAACCGGGAGGCGGCGGAGCGATTCGACAAGGCGGCCGACAGCGTCCGCCAGCAGGGACGGTTCGAGATCGGCGGGCGACGGTTGTCGGGCGGACTTTTCGACAAGGGCTATTATGTCGAACCCTCGATCGCCGTCGGGTTGCCCGATGATCACTGCCTGCACAAGGAGGAACAGTTTCTGCCGCTGCTGGCGGTCAAGCAATTTTCAGACTTCGAAAGCGCCCTCGCCGACGGCAACAGCGTGCTCTACGGCCTCACCGCCGGAATCTACACACGTGACGAGCGCGAGCTGCGGCTGTTCCTGGATCGGGCGGAGGCGGGCGTGCTCTATGCCAACCGCGCCAGCGGCGCCACGACCGGCGCCTGGCCCGGAATCCAGACCTTCTGCGGCTGGAAGGGGTCCGGCGTTTCGCACAAGGGCGGGCTCGGACCCTGGTATGTGCCGCAATTCATGCGCGAGCAGAGCCACACGATCATGGAATAGGCAGCGTTGTCAGGGCTTCGCCGGCACGTCCGTCCTTGCCACTATAACGCGGCTTTCAGCGGCGAAGTCCGCCTGCATCGTTGCCATTGCAGCCCGGCGACCGCCCCCGCGAGGAGGAGCGCAATCGCGGCCGGAATCACCCGCGACGGGCGCTCGGCCGGTTCCAGCACCGACACGATTTCGTATCCGGCCTCAAGCCCGACGCGCTTGGCATAGGAGCCGAACGCCACGTTCGTGATGGCGACCTTGTCACCGGCCGGCGCCACGCCGAGCCCCACCGCGCGCAGACGCAAACGCGGCTCCTGCGGATCGCCGATCGGAATACTGATCGTCTTGCGCACGTCTTCGCCCTCAATATTAGTACCCTGGACCACGAACGTCAGGCGCTGACCGGGATCGGCCTGTTCGACCCGCTTGAGAAATTCCGCCGCCGGCACCTCGACCGACGCCGGATAGAACCGATCGAGGAACCAGCCCGGCCTGAACAGCGCAAACACGCACAGCAGAAGAACAGCCGATTCCCAGAGCCGGCTCCTGGTGACGAACCAGTTCATGGTCGCCGCCGCGAACAGCAGCACCGCCGCCAGCGACACGAGGATCACCCAGATAAAATGCGCCCAGCCGCCGATATCGATGAGCAGGATTTCCGGATTGAAGATGAAGACGAACGGCAGGATCGCCGTCCGCATCGAATAGATGGCGCCCTGGAAGCCGGTCGCGATCGGGTCTTCACGCGAAATCGCCGCGGCAGCGAAGGCCGCAAGACCGACCGGCGGCGTGATGTCGGCCATGATGCCGAAATAGAAAACGAAGAGATGGATCGCGATCAGCGGAATCGCGAGCCCGGCCTGCGCGCCGAGTTCGACCACCACAGGCGCCATCAGCGTGGCTACCAGAATGTAGTTTGCCGTGGTCGGAATCCCCATTCCGAGGACGAGACAGATCACGGCAATCAGCACCAGCATGATGATCACATTGCCGCCGGAAAGGAATTCGACGAATTCCGTCATCATCAATCCAAGTCCGGTCAGCGTGATGGTGCCCACGACGATGCCCGCGGTCGCGGTGGCCACGGCGATGCCGATCATGTTGCGCGCACCGCTCGCCAAGCCGTCCTTTATGTCGACGGTCGCGTGCATGACGCCCTGTCCAACGGGCGCGCCGCGAAAAAGCGCGAGCAGCGGCTTGCGCGTCGCCACGATGCCAAGGATCGAAACAGTGCCCCAGAAGGCCGACAGTCCGGGCGACAACTGCTCGACCATCAAACACCACAACAGCACAATGAGCGGAATGAGAAAGTCGAGGCCGGTCCGCATCACATCCCAGGCGCGCGGGAGTTTCAGGATCGGCGTATTCGGATCGTCGAGTTCAAGATCGGGAACCTGCGCCGCATACCAGACCGAGGCTATATAGGTGGCAAGGCCCACAGCCCCGAGAATCCAGGGCGCGGCAGCTCCGAACAGGAGCTGGACAGCGTCGATGCCGTAATAGAGCGCGCAGATGAGCGCAATCGTTCCTGAAATTCCCAGGCCGGTGCGGATCAGGCGAGTCCGGGCGGGGGTCGGTTCGCGCGGAATGCCGCGCGCACCGATTTTCACCGCTTCCAGGTGAACAATATAAAGCAGGGAGACATACGAGGCGATGGCCGGCAACGCCGCATGCTTGATGATTTCGGAATACGGGATACCGACATATTCCACCATCAGGAACGCCGCCGCACCCATGACCGGCGGCATGATCTGGCCGTTGATCGACGAGGTCGCCTCAATCGCCCCTGCCTTTACACCCGACAGACCTGTCCGCTTCATGAGCGGGATCGTGAAAATTCCGCCCGAGACCACATTGGAGACCGACGATCCCGACACGACACCATTGAGTGCCGACGACACCACCGCGACTTTCGCCGGCCCGCCGCGCAGGTGCCCAAGCAAGGCAATGGAAATCTGCATCATCCAGTTGCCGGCACCCGCCTTGTCGAGCAGCGTGCCGAACAGGACGAACAGGAACACGAAACTCGTCGACACCCCGAGCGCAATGCCGAACACCCCTTCGGTGACGAGCCACTGATGCGTGAGAAAACGCTGCAGCGAAGCGCCCTTGTGCTGGACGGCTTCGGGCATCAACGGGCCGGCAAACGTAAAGGCAATGAACGCGACAGCCACGACCACCATCGGCACGCCGAGGCAGCGGCGGGTGGCTTCCAGCAGCAGGACGATGCCGACGGCTGCGGTGACCAGATCGAGCATGTTGGGCGTGCCCGGCCGCAAGGCGATCTGGTTGTAGAAAAGGAACAGATATCCGCCCGCGAAGGCGCCGGCGAAGGCCAGGGCCCAGTCGATCGCCGGAATATAGGCGCGCGGCGAGGACTTGAACGCCGGATAGGCCGTGAAGGCGAGAAAGAGACCGAACGCCAGATGGATCGAACGGGCCTCGGTATCGTTGAGGATTCCGAATCCGACGACGAACGGCAGCGGCGAGGCGTACCAGAGCTGGAACAGCGACCATGCAATCGCCGTCCAAAGAACGACCTGGGCCGTCGCACCGCTCGGCTTGCGGCCGCCGGTATCCGCCTCGGCGACAAGCTGTTCCAGCTCGGCCGACGGCGCAATCCTGTCCGCACCCTGGTTCATGGTCCGCCCCCCTTCTGCACCCATAAGAAAAAGGGCCGCGGAGTGGTCTCCGCGGCCCTGAAAGCCAAGCTGTTACTTCAGCCAGCCCTTTTCCTTGTAATATTTTGCAGCACCCGGATGCAGCGGCGCCGAATTTCCGTTCGTTACCATCTTGGCCGGGTCAAGATTGGCGAACGCCGGATGCAGCTTCTTGAACTCGTCGAAATTGTCGAACGTGGCCTTCACCAGCGCGTAAACGACATTATCCGGCGCTTTGGCCGAGGTCACGAGCGTCGCCATGACGCCGTATGTCTCGGTCGCCTGCGGATTGCCGGCATACATGCCGCCCGGAATCGTCGCCTTGGCGAAATAGGGAAAATCCTTGACCAGCTTTTCGACCGCCGGCCCCTTCAGCGACACGAGTTTCGCGCCGCAGGTCGTGGTCGGGTCCTGGATGTTGGCCGAGGGATGTCCGACCGCATAGAAGAAGCCATCGATCTTGTTATCGCAAAGTGCCGGACCATGTTCGTCCGCCTTCAATTCCGAAGCGAGCGAAAAATCGCTGAGCTTCCAGCCCATCACGCCCAGAAGCTGGTCCATGGACGCGCGCGTACCGGAGCCGGGATTGCCGACATTGAAGCGCTTGCCCTTGAAATCCTCGAACTTGGCGGCGTTGGCTTCCTTGCGCGCGACCACGGTGAACGGCTCGGGATGGACCGAATAGACCGCACGCAGTTCCGGATAAGCCTTGTCCTTGAAGGACGCCTCGCCTTTCAGCGCCTGATATTGCACGTCCGACTGGGCCATGCCGAAATCGAGCTCGCCGGCCCGGATGGTGTTGATATTGAACGCCGAACCGCCGGTGGATTCCACCGAGCAGCGGATGCCGTGCGACTTGCGATCCTTGTTGAGGAGCCGGCAGACCGCGCCGCCGACGGCGTAATACACGCCCGTGACGCCTCCGGTTCCGATGGTGATGAATTTCTGTTGCGCCGCCGCCGGCGAGGCGACGAGCGCGGGAATTGCGAGCAGCGCGGCAAAACCCGCTGCGCGATGACTGAATACGACGTGATTCATTACCGATCTCCCTCCGCGTCGATCTGGGGCACCGCCTTGAGGCTCGACGGCGGGCCGCCGTTTCACAATTCGACACGATACGAATATTGTCAGGGGGGCGACAAGGGATTATGCGTCAGTCTTTCTTCAGCGCGAAACCGCCGATGAGCCGGGTATTCCACCGCACCAAGAACAAGCAACTGCCCGTCGCCGTCGGGGGCGAAGGCGTCTGGCTGATCGACCGGGAGGGGCGGCGCTATCTCGACGCCTCAGGCGGGGCGGCAGTGTCGTGTCTTGGCCACGGCCATCCGGCGGTCACCGCGGCATTGATCGCGCAGGCGAAAAAGCTGGCCTTCGCGCACACCGCATTCTTCACCTCGGAGCCGGCCGAGCAATTGGCTGACCTGCTGGTCGACACGCTCCCGCCCGGCTTCGGCCAGGTCTATTTCGTCAGCGGCGGCTCCGAGGCGATCGAAGCCGCCCTGAAAATGGCGCGGCAATATTTCCTCGAAATCGGACAGCCGCAGCGCACGCGCTTTATTTCCCGGCGCCAGAGCTATCATGGCAATACGCTCGGCGCGCTGGCGGTCGGCGGCAATATGTGGCGGCGCGAGCCCTACCAGCCGATGTTGATGGACGTCTCCCTGATCGAGCCGTGTTTCGCCTACCGGTTCCGGCAGGACGGCGAGAGCGAGGAAGCCTATGCGCAACGCACGGCCGATGCGCTCGAGGCGGAGCTGCTGCGTATCGGTCCCGACACCGTGATCGCCTTCATTGCCGAAACCGTGGTCGGAGCCACGACCGGCGCCGTAACGGCCTCGCCGGGCTATTTCAGGCGCATTCGCGACATCTGCGACCGGTATGGCGTGTTGCTGATCCTCGACGAGGTCATGTCGGGCATGGGCCGGACCGGCACGCTGTTCGCATTCGAACAGGAAGGTATCGCCCCGGATATCGTCGCCATCGCCAAGGGCCTCGGCGGCGGCTACCAGCCGATCGGCGCCACGATCTGCGGCGACAAGGTCTATCGTGCGTTCGAGACCGGCAGCGGCACCTTCTATCACGGCCATACCTATATCGGTCACCCGGTCGCCTGCGCCGCGGCGCTCGCCGTGCAAAAGACGATCCGCGACGAAAAGCTGCTCGA
>WBUW01000030.1 GCA_008933495.1 Pseudorhodoplanes sp. | reverse complement strand
TCAACGGCACGACCGAGGCGACCGACCGGATCCTCAAGGCCGCCGAGACCATCGAGCAGACCGCCGGCATGCTCGGCGCCGCGCTCAAGAACGAGCACGAGCAGGGCCTCGCGCAGGACATCCAGGACCAGGTGACGCAGATTTTCGAGGCCTGCAATTTCCACGACCTGACCAGCCAGCGCATCTCAAAAGTGCTGATCACGCTCAACCAAGTCGAGGAGCATATCGGGCAGATGATCGAAATCTGGAGCGCGATCGAACGCTTCACCAATTATGTGGCGCGCCTGTCGCCGACCGATGGCGCCTCGATGCTCAACGGTCCCAAGCTCGACGGCGACGAAGGCCACGCCTCGCAGAACGACATCGATTCGCTGTTCCACTGACCGTGCCGGTCAGAGCCGCGGCCGCCTTATGGCGGCCATGCAGGCGAGCGCGGCCACCACGCAGGCCGCGGTGAGGGCCAGGCCGGCAACGTCGGAAAAGCGCTCGATCACGAAGGCGAGCACGACCGGCGCCAGCGCCTGCATCACCTGAAACGGCTTGGCGATGCGCCCAAGCAGGCGGCCGTAACCCTGCGCGCCGAACAAGGCGAGCGGGACCGCGCCGCGCGTGATGGTGATGAGCCCGTTGGCGGCCCCGAAGGTCAGCGCAAACAGGACGGCGGCCGGGATCGTCATGCCCGCGACCGCCAGCAGAACAAAACCGCCGAGGAGCGTCAGCAGCGCAAAGCGCGCGATGCCGAGCGGATGCACATTGCCGGCAAAGGCAAATTCGAGCAGGCGCGCGGTGACCTGCGCAGGCCCGAACAGAGCCCCGATCAGAACCGCGGTGCCCGGATCGATGCCGGCACGGCCGAAGATCGCCAGCAGATGCGCGGCAAGCCCGGACGGCACGAAGGCATAAACCGCAAAGCCAGCCGCCACCAGGATGAACGGCAGGCCGTGCGGCGGCAGGGTCGGCGACCGCGGCAACGCCGTGCTTTCGGCCGGCGTGACCGACGCCGCCCGCGCCCGCGGCAGCGCGAAGGCATGCAGCGGCGCGGCGACAAAAGCGAGCACGCCGGCATAGATCAGATAGGCGCCGCGCCAGTCGATGTACGTAAGCAGGACCTGCGTCACCGGCCAGCTCACCGTGGAGGCAAACCCGCCCGCCAGCGTCAGCGCGGTGATCGGCTTGCGCGCGAGGATGCCGAAGATGCGCCCGAGCGTCGCAAAGGCGGGATCGTAGAGATTGGCGGCGATCGCCACCCCGAGCACCATCCACACCGCGAGATAGGCGACCGGATGGGCGGCGTGAACGAGCGCGACCACCCCGGCCGCGCCGAGCAGCGAGCCGAACGGCATCACGACGTGGCCGCCATGGCGGTCGATCAGGCCGCCGACCGTCGGCGCACAAAAGCCGGCCGTCAGCAGCGCCAGCGAAAAGCCGCCCATCGAAAACGCCAGCGACCAGCCGCGTTCGGCGGCGATCAGCGGCATCATCAGCACCGGCGGATAGAACAGGATGCCCCAGGCCAAAATCTGCGTCACGCCGAGGACAAGGACGGCGCGCCAGGGACCCAGGATGAAATCGCGGAGTTGCGGCATCGGAAGGCTTTGCAGGCTAGCACAACCGATACGGCGCCGGACACGCGGCTGACATGCGATTCTGCGGTCAGGTCAGGCGGGCGCGCCTTATCCGGACGACGCCGTCAGGCGCGCGGCGCGCACCGCACATAGACCGAGGTGCCGTAACGGCTTTCCACTTCCTTGTCGACGAAGCGCGTGATCATCACCCGGCCGTCGAAGGACACGATTTCGCGGTCCTGCGCGCCGCCCGCCTCGCCCGCCGGGCCGATAAAGGTCCGGTCGCCGGGCGCGCCTTTCAACCGCAATTCCTCGATCTTCGAGGAATCGGCGAGGTGCATCATCACGCCTCCGTTCGGCCCGAGGCTGATGACATAAGGCTGGCGGCACTGGTTGCGCGCGGCGGCTTCGGTGCGGGCGCGGTCCTCCGGCTTGTGATAGGCGGCGAGACCCCAGCGTCCGGTGATTTCGGCGGCCTTGATCCTGGGCGGGATTTCGGGCGGCGGCGGCGGGGTCATGGCGACAGGTGCCGGCCCCGGGCTTGCGCAACCGGCAAGAAGCGATACCACGGCACCGGCCAACACCGTGCCGGCCAGGCCGGTGCGCCGCCTCAGGACGTGGAATGTCATGCGATGTCCCCGGTCACGCATCCACTCTGGGGGTGCAAGATGGCAAGCGCAAGATGTCAGTTCCCCGGCCGCGGCCGGTACCGCCGGCACTGCTCATCCGGCATGGCGGCATCCCGTCCGGGCCGGATCGGCTTGACAGGAAGTGGCCTATTCCGTATTTCCGCCGGGCGTTAGCACTCGCGGTATCGTAGTGCTAAGTATCTGGAAACTCTATTTTTCTGCGTGATCGCCGCCCCGCGCGGCCTGGAGGACGCCATGGCCAAAACCAAATTCCGCCCGCTGCATGACCGCGTCGTCGTGCGCCGCATCGATGCCAGCGAAAAGACCAAGGGCGGAATCATCATTCCCGATACCGCGAAGGAAAAGCCGCAGGAGGGCGAGGTGGTCGCGGTCGGCCCCGGCGCGCGCGACGAAGCCGGCAAGCTGGTTCCGCTCGACGTGAAGGCCGGTAACCGCGTGCTGTTCGGCAAATGGTCCGGCACCGACGTCAAGATCGACGGCGAGGAACTCCTGATCATGAAGGAGTCCGACATCATGGGCATCATCGGCTGACGCCCTCGCCCCTCGTCCGCAGGCGGCCACACGGTGGCCGTCGCGAAGGACGAGGCCCCGACATTCATCCATCGATCCTACCGTTCGGGACACCCGCTGCGCGGGCTCTCCAGGGTGGGGATCAAGGACAAGGAACAACCTGAATGGCTGCCAAGGACGTGAAGTTTTCCTCCGATGCCCGCGACCGCATGCTGCGCGGGGTCGACATTCTCGCCAATGCCGTGAAAGTGACGCTCGGCCCCAAGGGCCGCAACGTGGTGCTCGACAAGTCGTTCGGCGCCCCGCGCATCACCAAGGACGGCGTCACCGTCGCCAAGGAGATCGAGCTCGACGACAAGTTCGAGAACATGGGCGCGCAGATGGTGCGCGAAGTGGCGCAGAAGACCAATGACCGCGCCGGCGACGGCACCACGACCGCGACCGTGCTGGCGCAGGCGATCGTGCGCGAGGGCGCCAAGGCGGTCGCCGCCGGCATGAACCCGATGGATCTGAAGCGCGGCGTTGATCTCGCGGTCGCCGCCGTCGTCAAGGACATCGAGAAGCGCGCCAAGCCGGTGGCCTCCTCCTCGGAGGTGGCGCAGGTCGGCACCATTTCAGCCAACGGCGACCAGACCATCGGCAAGATGATCGCGCAGGCGATGCAGAAGGTCGGCAACGAGGGCGTCATCACGGTCGAGGAAGCCAAGGCGCTCGACACCGATGTCGAGATCGTCGAGGGCATGCAGTTCGACCGCGGCTATCTGTCGCCCTATTTCATCACCAATGCCGAGAAGATGACCGCCGAGCTGGAAGACGCCTATATCCTGCTGCACGAGAAGAAGCTCTCCGCGCTGCAGGGCATGCTGCCGGTGCTGGAAGCGGTGGTGCAGAGCAGCAGGCCGCTGGTCATCATCGCCGAAGACATCGAAGGCGAAGCGCTGGCGACGCTGGTGGTCAACAAGCTGCGCGGCGGGCTGAAGGTCGCCGCCGTGAAGGCGCCCGGCTTCGGCGACCGCCGCAAGGCCATGCTCGAAGACATCGCGATTCTGAGCGGCGGGCAGCTCATTTCCGACGACCTCGGCATCAAGCTCGAAAACGTCACGCTGAAGATGCTCGGCCGCGCCAAGAAGATCGTGATGGAGAAGGAAAAGACCACGATCGTGAGCGGCGCCGGCAAGAAGGCCGACATCGAGGCCCGTGTCGCCCAGATCAAGGCGCAGATCGAGGAGACCAGCTCCGATTACGACAAGGAAAAGCTGCAGGAGCGACTCGCCAAGCTCGCCGGCGGGGTTGCCGTCATCCGCGTCGGCGGGGCGACCGAAATCGAGGTCAAGGAGAAGAAGGATCGCGTCGAGGACGCGCTCAACGCCACCCGCGCGGCGGTCGAGGAAGGCATCGTGCCGGGCGGCGGCACTGCGCTCTTGCGCGCCAAGAAGGCGATCGGCCGCCTGCATAACGAGAATGCCGACATCCAGGCCGGCATCAATATCGTGCTCAAGGCGCTGGAAGCACCGGTCCGCCAGATCGCCGAGAATGCCGGCGTCGAGGGCTCGATCGTGGTCGGCAAGATCATGGACGAGAAGTCGGAGACCTTCGGCTTCGACGCCCAGAACGAGGCCTATGTCGATCTCGTGGCCAAGGGCATCATCGATCCGGCCAAGGTGGTGCGCGCGGCGCTGGAGGATGCGGCTTCGGTCGCCGGCCTGCTGATCACGACCGAAGCCATGGTCGCCGAACTGCCGAGGGAGGCCGCGCCGGCAATGCCGGCGGGTGGCGGCATGGGCGGCATGGGCGGTATGGGCTTCTGAGCAGCGAGCCTGCCATCCAGGCAAAGGCACCAGAGGCGCGGCGCAAGCCGCGCCTTTTTCGTTGCCACCGCGCTCAGGCCTCGCGCGGCAGGCAAGCCGTCGCGTCGTACTCGTACAGCCAGTCGCGGTCGAGCAGCCTGGGATCGGGTTTCGCCAGCCGGTCGAGGCCGAACCAGCGCTTGAGGCGGGCGAACGGCGACATGAGATGGAATATCTCGCCCTGCGCGCGCGCCGCCAGTTGCACCCGCGCGGTGCGCGGCAGGCGCGCGGCCTCGTAGCGCTGCAATGCGCGTTCGACATCGTCATCGCCGGCGAGCGTCTGCGCCAGCACAAAGGCGTCCTCGATCGCCATGGCGGCGCCCTGCGCCAAGAACGGCAGCATCGGATGGGCGGCATCGCCGAGAAGCGTGATGCGCCCGCGGCTCCACCAGGGCAGCGGATCGCGGTCGAACAGGCCCCACTTGAACGCGTTCTGCGCGCGCCCGAGCAGGATGCGCACATCGGCATTGACGCGCGGAAAGGCCGCGCTCAGTTCCGGCGCGGACGAGGGCACGGACCAGGATTCCTCAACCCAGGCCCTGGACCGCCGCACCGCGACCATGTTCACGTAACGTCCGCCGCGGACATAATAGACCACGATATGGCCGAGCGGACCCATCCAGATCGTCATCTCGGGCGCCACGAAGCCGGACGGAAACACCTCCGCCGGCGTGAGCGCGCGCCAGCACATCGTGCCGGTGAAACGCGGCGATTGCGGCCCGTGCAACGTGCGGCGCACCAGCGAATGGATGCCGTCGCAGCCGACGACGAGATCGAACGCCTCCTGCCGGCCGCCATCGAGCGTCACAGCGGCGCCGTGCGGGGTCGAGGAAACGGCGGCCACGCGCGCGTTCAGTTCGAGCTGCGCATCGCCGAGCGCCGACGCAATCATCTCCAGCAGATCGGCGCGATGGACCTGATAATAGGCCGCGCCGTAGCGGCGCCCGGCATCCTGCAACGGCGTGCGGCGTTTCTCGCGGCCGTCGTCCCAGTCCCGCACCACGATCGCCTGCGGCTGGAAACCGATCTTGTGCAACGGCGCCTCGAGCCCGAGCGCGCGCAGCACCCTGGTCGCGTTCGGCGCCATCTGGACGCCGGCGCCGACCTCGCGCAAGGCCTCGGACTGTTCGAACACGCGGACCGCGAAGCCGCGTTGCGACAAGGCCAGCGCAGCCGCCAGCCCGCCGATGCCGCCGCCGATCACGCCAATCCGCAAACGCCGGGTTTGCAAAGGCCGCGCCATGACCGCGCCGCGCGCCGGTCGCGCTCAGTTGGAGGCCGGACGAAACCGCAGCGGCCGCGGGCCGGTCAGTACCAGGACGTGCCCGTCCCAGCGCCAGCCCGTCACCTCGGTCAGCCGGTTGAGCAGTTCTTCGTCCATGCGCAGGTGATCGGGCGGACACTGATTGTCCTGCATCGAGAGCGGAACGATGGTGATGGAATTCTCGATGATCACCGCATGGCCCTTGCCGCTGGCGCACCACAGATCGATCTCGGCCGCCCCGCGCGCGGAAATTTGCAGGCCCGGCACGCGCCTGGAACCGCGGAGCGGATCGCCGTCGAACCGCAATTCATGATCGAACGGAAATCCGGGGCCGGACGCCTGCCCCGCCTGCGGCAGCGCCGACGCCAGAACAGCGAGGGCGGCAGCGGCTATGTGGAACGCGCGGCGGCGAATGCGGGACGGCACGGCACATGGTGACAAACGCATGATTCTCTCGACGCTCCGCTCGGATGGTCCGGACAATGGCTTGGAAGATCAAACGGCGTCTGTCTATAATGAATTGCGGGGCTTCACAATGAGACAACAGTGGCTTGTGGCGGCCGTATTTTATGCGGCACTGGCTTCGGGATCGCTCGCGCAGGAACGCGTGCGGATCGTCGCCACGACCGGCGACCTGCGCAGCCTTGCCAAGGTCGTGGGCGCGGAGCGGGTCGCGGTCTCGAGCCTGGTGCCGGCCGGCGAAAGCCCCGAGGAATACCAGCCGCGCCTGCAGGACGTAGGCATCCTCAAGGGTGCCGTCATCGTGGTGCGCGCGGGCTCCGGCATCGATCCCTGGTTCGACAAGCTCCTGACCCGCTCGGCCGCGAAAAACGGCCGCAGCGGAATCGAACGCGGCGAGCCGGGCCATCTCGACGCCTCGCTGGCGGTCGCGCCCAACGACCCGCTCGCGGTCAGCGCCGGATTTGCGCGCACGCGGCGCGCCTCGCGCGGCGGGCCCAACCCGCATTACTGGCTCGACCCGAAGAGCGCGGAGGCCATCACCGCCATGATCGCGGAGGCGCTCACGCGGAGCGATCCCGGCAACGCGACCTATTACGAGGCGAACCGCCGCGATTTCCTGGCGCGCCTCAACGCCAAGATGAACGAGTGGCAAAGCCGCCTGATCGCGCTGCGCGACGAGCCGATGATCGCGTTCCACGACGACTGGCGCTATTTCGCCGGCCGCTTCCGGCTCAATATCGTGGACTACATGGCCGCGCGCGACCGCGCGCCGCCGCGGCGCGCCAAGATGGCGGAGCTGATCAAGCTGATCCGCGAGCGCGGCATCAAGCTGATCGTGGCGGAAGCCAGGCAGCCCGAGCGGCACGCCAACCGGCTCGCGCAGCAGACCGGAGCCAAGGTGGTGCTGCTCGCAGGCTCGGTCGGCGACCTGCCGCACACCGACGATTACATCGCGATGTTCGACGCCAACGTCAACGCGCTGCTGGCCGCAAGAACGGCGCGCTGACCGCCGCGCGACAAGGCGGCGGCACGGCGCGGTCAGACGCCGGTTTCGCCGGCGCGCACCGTCTGCACAAAGTCGTAGAGCACCATCAGGCCGACGATCGTGACAATGATGATCAGCGGCAGCGCCTTCACCCAGGTGACCATGAATCCGACGAAGGCGAACAGCATGGCAATGCCGATGACGCCGGTGACAATCGTGATGCCCATGGTCGCTGTCCTTCCCTAAGCGTGCGATTGGCCGAAACGGGTCCGGCCGGCCCTTCAATCCCGATCCTTCAGATAGTTGACCAGCCAGCGCGCCGTGCGCAAGAGCCGCGCATCGTTTCCCCGCCGGCCGACGAGCTGGACCCCGATCGGCAGCCCCTGTTCCGACGCGAGCAGGGGCAGCGAGACCGCCGGCGTGCCGAGATAGGTCCAGGTGGTGCAGAAGACCGGGTTGCCGGTGCTGTCGATGGCGGGCGCCTCGCCCGGCGCCGCCGGGGTCAGAACGGCATCGTATTCGTCGAACACGTCATCGAGCGCCCCGTTCAGCGTTTCGATGCCGGCGAGCGCAGCCATGTAATCGACTGCCCGGTGCGTGCGGCCGCGCTCGATCAGGCCGCGCAGGACGGCGCTCAACTGCTCGCCCGCCTTGTCATAGTCGCGGCGCAGATTGTGCGCCATTTCGGTTTCCATGACGACGCGATGAAGATCGATCGTGCCCGCGAAGCGCTCCCCGAGATCGACCGCGGCCGCGTGCTCGGCGAGCACCTCGACGAGCTCGCCGAAGGCCTCGCGCGTCACCGGCGCGGCCTGCTCCCAGACATGCGAGCGCACGAAGGCAAAGCGCGGCGGCAGCGGCGGCTCGCTCATCGCCGTTGCCGCAAAGGGCGGCCGCGCGCGCGGCCGCGTATCGAGATCCTCCTCGTCGAATCCCACCATCACTTCGGCAAGCAGCGCCGCATCCTCGATCGTGCGCGCGAAAACGCCGACATGATCGAGGGCGCGCGAGAGTTCGAGCGCACCGCTGCGCGGGATCAGGCCGTGCGTGGGCTTGAAGCCGACCACGCCGCAAAAGGCGGCCGGCCGGATCACCGAGCCGTTGGTCTGCGAACCGATCGCGCCGGGCACCATCGAGGTTGCCACCGCCGCCGCCGAGCCGCTGGAGGAGCCGCCCGGGGTGCGCGCCGGATCGTGCGGATTCTTCGTCTTGCCCGGCTGGAAATAGGCGTACTCGGTCGTGACGGTCTTGCCCATGATCACCGCGCCGGCGGCGCGCAGCTTCGCGACGGCGGCGGCGTCGCGGCGCGGCGTATGCCCGGCCCAGAACGGCGAGCCGAACTCGGTCGGCATGTCGGCGGTATCGAAGATATCCTTGACCCCGACCGGAACGCCGTGCAGCGGCCCGGTCGGGTTGCCCTTCTGGCGATGCAGGTCGGCGTTTTCGGCCTGCATCATGGCCAGGCCGGGATCGAGAAAAGCCCAGGCCTCGATCGCCTCGTCGGTCGCGGCGATCCGCCGCAGACAATCGGTCACCAGCTCGGCGCTCTTGATGCGCCCGTCGCGGATGTCTTCCACCGCCTGGGTGAGGCTCAACGCGCTTGGGCTCATGTCTTAACGCCCCGCCGAACGACCGAGCCGATCAGCGCGGCGTATAGAGATAATCCGGCAGCCACAAAGCAAGCTGCGGGAAAATATACACCAGCGCCATGGTGAAAAAGACCATGAACACGAACGGCAGCGAACCGGAGAAAATATCGGTCAGCTTCACGTGCGGCGGCGCAACGCCCTTCAGATAGAAAGCGGCCATCGCAACCGGCGGCGTATTGAAGGCGGTCTGCGTGTTGAGCGCGACCAGGATGCCGAAGAAGATCGGGTTGATGCCGAAATCGTCAAGCAACGGCAGGAAGATGGGGACGAAAATGACGATGATTTCCGTCCATTCCAGCGGCCAGCCGAGCAGGAAGATGATCGCCTGCGTCAGCAGCAGGAACCCGGTCGAGGACAGGTTCAGGCCGAGAAAGAATTGTTCGACCACCCCCTGCCCGCCGAGCAGCGCGAAGACCGAGGAGAAGGTCCAGGAGCCGATGAACAGGTAGCACACCATCGCCGTGGCGCGCGCGGTGAGGAAGACCGACTCCTTCAGCATTCCGAAATTGAGCGCACCATAGGCCGCCGCCAGCACGATGCTGCCGAGCGCGCCGATGCCCGCCGCTTCCGACGGCGTCGCCAGACCGAACAGGATCGCGCCCAGCACCGACACGATCAGCAGCGCCAGCGGGAGAAACGACGTCAGCAGCGCCCAGAGCACCTGACCGACGGGAATATCGGTCTCTTCCTTGGGCAGTTTCGGGCACAGCGCCGGGTTCAGGATCGCGCGGCCCATCACATACAGCACATAGAATGCGGTCAGCATGAAACCGGGGATGAAGGCGGCGGCATACAGCTTCACCGCCGAGATGCCGGCGGTGGCCGCATAGACGATCAGCAGAATGCTCGGCGGAATGAGAATGCCGAGGCAGCCGCCCGCGCACACGACGCCGGCCGAGAGTTTCACGTCATAGCCGGCGCGCAGCATCGCCGGAAACGCCAGCAGGCCCATAAGGGTGACCACCGCGCCGACAATGCCGGTGGCGGTCGCGAACATCGCGCAGGTGACCAGCGTCGCCACGGCGAGCGCACCGGGCACGTTCTTCATGGAAATCTGCAGCGAATGGAACAGCCGGTCGAGAATATTGGCGCGCTCGACCAGGTAGCCCATGAACAGAAAAAGCGGGACGGCGACCAGCACGTCGTTGGAGGCGACCTCGAACGTCTTCTGGACCAGCAAAGTGAAGATGCGGTTTTCGACGATGTCCTGGCCGGCGGTGTAATAGGCGTAATAGCCGAAACCGACGCCCATCGCGATCAGCGTAAAGGCGATCGGGAAACCGAGCATGATGATGAAGATGAAAAGCCCCAGCATCAAGATGCCAACTTGCGGATCAGTCATACCCAGGTCCCCTCATGCCCCGGCGTCGCGCGTTTCGTCGCACGTGCGACGCGCTTAGGCTTTCTTGGATTGTTCGGCGAGATGCTGCTGCTCGCGCAGGATGACCGATTCGGTCTCCTCGACGTCGTGCAGACGCGCCGGCCAGGCGCCGGTCCTGATGCACAGGATGCAGCGGGTGATCTCGGCAAGGCCCTGGATGAAGAGCAGGGCCCCGGTTACCGGAATCAGCGTCTTGAGCGGGAAAACCGGCACGCCGGCCGGGCTGAAAATGCTCACCTCGCGGAAGCGGACCGACATTTCGGCAAACTTGTAGCCCGAATACATGAATGCCAGCACCGCCGGCAGAAAGAAGATGATGTAGAGGATCAGGTCCATGGTCGCCTGCCTGCGCGGCTGCCAGAACCGGTACAAGACGTCGGCGCGGACATGGCCGTTGCGCGACAGCGTATAGGCGCCGGCCATCAGGAACAGCGCGCCGTAATTGATGTAGCTGAAGTCAAAGGCCCAGGTCGTCGGCGCACGAAATACATAGCGCACGAGCACCTCGTAGCTGATGCCGAGCGTGAGCACGAGAATGAGCCAGGCGAAACACTTGCCGACCCACAGACTGAGTGAGTCGATGAGGAAGAGAAAATTTTTCATGGCCCGCGAATCCCCGGTCCCCGCGCGTGTTTCGTTTGATTGCTATAGCTGGTCCGGGCGGCGTGGGATACACGCCGCCCGTCCATCCTGCGTAACTTTCCGGTAAACACCGATCAGATTTTCAGGACGTTCGGGAAGTGGTGGTCGAAGGCGCCCTTGTAGTCGGTCGCGTTGTACATGCCGTAGTAGACGACGCGACGCACCCAGGCCTTCTGCGAGTCCATCACCTTCTTCATGAAGGCGTCGCCCTCGAGCTGCTTGATCAGGCCGTCCCAAGCCTTGATCTGAGCCTCGAACACGTCCTTCGGGGTGCGCAGGACGTTGACCTTGTCCTTGGAGATCAGCTCCTGCAGGTCCTTCGAATAATAGTCCATGCCCTTCCATTCGTTGGCGGACGAAACGGCTTCGGCGGCGTATTGCAGGATCGCCTGATGCTCTTTCGGCAGCGCATTGAACTTGGTGCGGTTGAACATGATTTCGAAGTATTCCGTCGCCTGGTGATGGCTGCCCATCATGTAGTTCTTGGCGACGTCCTGGGCGCCGAAGCGGCGGTCCGAGGTCGGATTGTTGAACTCGAACGCGTCGATCACGCCGCGTTCCATGGCCGGCACGATTTCGCCGCCGGGAAGTTGCGCCACTGCAAGACCCATGGCCTGGAACAGGTCGGCGGCGAGACCGACGGTGCGGTACTTGAGGCCTTTCATGTCCGCAGCCTTCGTCACCGGCTTCTTGAACCAGCCGAGCGGCTGGGTCGGCATCGGCATCGCGAAGAAGCTCTTGACGTTGACCTTCATGATCTGCGTCTGCAGCTCTTCGAACAATTCCTTGCCGCCGCCGTTGTGAATCCAGCCGAGGCCTTCGTTGGCGTTGAAGCCGAACACCGGGCCGGTGCCGAACAGCGACGCGGCCTTGTGCTTGCCGTACCAGTACACCGTCACGGTGTGTGCGCCGTCGATCTGGCCACCATGCACGCCGTCGAGCACCTGGAACGGATGCACGACCGCGCCGCCGACCAGATAGTCGATCTTCAGCCGGCCGCCCGCCATGGCGTTAACGCGCTCGACATAGTCTTGCGCCATTTCGTTGAAGACGTCCTTGGCGCCCCAGGAACCCTGCATCTTCAGGGTCACCGTCTGGGCGCGCGAAATCTGCGGCATGGCGATGGTCGCAGCGCCCGCGGCACCGGCGGTTATCAGGAACTTACGGCGTGAGGTTTTCGTTTTTTCGGATTTTACGGTCATGAGGATCCTCCCTAGCGACCCTTGAGACCCGGCGTTCTTTTCGCACCGGTTCTGTTATTAACCCCTGGACGTATATCGTATTCCAGCGGTTCTGCCATAGTTTGGACGGGTTGGCGGCATTCCACAAGCCTCGGAACGTCGCAACCGCACCGCAACATTTCTTCCGGTGGGAAACCGACCCGGCAGCGCCGCCCCGACCGGCTATCTGAACGACCCGGACGCGGACGCCGCCCAACCTTTAGGCGATTTGGCGGGCGATTGCCCGCCGCACCGCTTTCGAGACAGGAGATCGCACTGTGACTGGTTTCAAGGCCTCGCTCGCGGCCGTCTGGCGGCTCGCGCTGCCCTATTTCTGGTCGGAAGACCGACTGGCCGGCCGCATGCTGCTGATCACCATCGTGGCGATCGAACTCAGCGTGGTCGGCATCGCCGTCCTCATCAACCGCTGGAACAACGTGTTCTACAACGCGCTCCAGGACCGGGACTGGAACGCCTTCGTCTATCAGCTCGGCTATTTCTGCGTTCTCGCCACGACGTTCATCGTGCTCAAGGTCTATCAGCTCTACCTGAACCAGTGGCTGCAGATGCGCTGGCGCCGCTGGATGACGCGCGACTATCTGCAGCACTGGCTCGCCGGCTCGACCCATTATCGCATGCAGCTTCTGGGCGACGCCGCCGACAATCCCGACCAGCGCATCGCCGAAGACATCCAGCTCTTCGTCATGCGCACGTTGCGGCTCGGGCTCGGCCTGCTCAATTCGGTGGTCACGATCCTGTCGTTCGTCATCATCCTCTGGGGGCTGTCGCAGAACGCGCCGCTCACGCTGTTCGGTGTCGCGCTGAACATCCCCGGTTATCTGGTGTGGGCCGCGCTCGTCTATTCGGCGCTCGGCACGCTGTTCACGCATCTGATCGGACGTCCGCTGATCCGGCTCATCTTCACGCAGCAGCGGTACGAGGCG
This sequence comes from Pseudorhodoplanes sp., assembly GCA_008933495.1. Classification (GTDB taxonomy): domain Bacteria; phylum Pseudomonadota; class Alphaproteobacteria; order Rhizobiales; family Xanthobacteraceae; genus Pseudorhodoplanes. The sequence goes on along the minus strand of WBUW01000030.1, from coordinate 874 downwards.
GATTTCCGTTTCAATCTGGTGCGCACGCGCGAGAATTCCGAACAGATTGCGCTGCTCGGCGGCGAGCGCGCCGAAACCGACCGCCTGCTCGACCGCTTCCAGAATGTGGTGACGAACTGGTTCGGCATCATGTCGCGGCAGAAGCGCCTGACCTTCTTCACCGCGGGCTTCGAGCAGGCGTCGGTCGTCTTCCCGTTCATCGTCGTCAGCCCGGCCTATTTCGCCGGCCAGGTGCAACTCGGCGCGCTGATGCAGACGGCGTCGGCCTTCGCAAGCGTGCAGGGCGCGATGTCCTTCTTCGTCACCGCCTATGGCGAGCTCGCCGAATGGGGCGCGGTGATCCAGCGCCTGACCGGATTCAATGCCGCGATCGCGCAGGCGCGCGCGGCAGCACAGGCCGGCCCGACGATCTCCGCCACAAGCGCCGACCAAGGCATCGCCGTGCACGGCCTGTCGGTGCGCCTGCCCGACCGGACCACGCTCCTGAGCGCGGCCGACGCGCATTTCCCCCGCGGCGAGTCAACGCTTCTGACCGGACCTTCGGGCGCGGGAAAATCGACCCTGCTGCGCGCCATCGCCGGCATCTGGCCGTTCGCCGACGGCGACATCGCCGTCCCGCGGCAGGCGCGCGTACTGATGCTGCCGCAGCGGCCCTATTTCCCGATCGGATCGCTTGCGGCCGCGATCAGCTATCCGGCGGAGCCGGGCGCCTTTTCCGACACCGCGCTGGCCGAGGTGCTCGACTGCGTCGGACTGCCGGCGCTCAAGGTTCGCCTGCACGAGGAAGCACATTGGAACGCAACGCTCTCGCTCGGCGAACAACAGCGCCTTGCCGTCGCGCGCGCGATCCTGCAGCGGCCGGATTTCCTGTTCC
>WBUW01000511.1 GCA_008933495.1 Pseudorhodoplanes sp. | reverse complement strand
GCGTCGTGGCGCGCGACATCGAAGCCGCGCAATCGGGACGCGGGCTCCGGGCAGCGGCACCCGCGGCCGCACCGGTACCGCAGGCGGCGTCCGTGCCACCCGCCGGCCCCTCCGACCAGCAGGTGCGCGCGCTCTACGAAGAGGGATCGTACGAGGTCGTGCCGCACGACAATATGCGCCGCACGATCGCGCAGCGGCTGACGGCCTCCACGCAGAACGTTCCGCATTTCTACCTGACGACCGACTGCAATATCGGCCGGCTGCTCGCCGCGCGCGAGGAGATCAATGCCTCGGTGCCGAAGGACAAGGACGACAAGCCGGCCTACAAGCTTTCGGTCAATGATTTCGTCGTCAAGGCGCTGGCGCTCGCCTTGCAGCGCGTGCCCGACGCCAACGTAAGCTGGACGGATGCCGGCATGCTCAAGCACAGGCATTCCGATATCGGCGTCGCGGTCGCCATGCCGGGCGGGCTGATCACGCCGATCGTGCGCAAGGCCGAGTTGAAGTCGCTTTCGGTCATCTCCAACGAGATGAAGGACTTCGCCGTGCGCGCCCGCGCCCGCAAGCTCAAGCCCCACGAATATCAGGGCGGCACCACGGCGGTGTCCAATCTCGGCATGTACGGCATCAAGGACTTCACCGCCGTGATCAACCCGCCGCATGCGACGATCCTCGCGGTCGGCGCCGGCGAGGAGCGGGCGGTGGTGAAGAACGGCAGGATCGAGCCGGCCTGGATCATGAGCGTGACGCTGTCCTGCGATCATCGCGCGGTCGACGGCGCACTCGGCGCCGAACTCATCGGTGCCTTCAAGATGCTGATCGAAAATCCGGTCATGATGGTGGTGTAAGGCGCCAGGAGCGCAGACGGTTATGACGCGCTGGCCCTGGATCACGCCGTTGCTCTTCGTTGCCGTTGCATTATCCCCGCCCGGCAACGACGTCTTGCGCGGACTGTCCTCCAGCGAGTCGATCAGCCGCGACCTGTCGCGATTTCTGTTGATTTGCGGGCTGGCGATTGCCGCCGCACTGCTTTTGGCCGAATGGGGACTGAGATCGTTCATCGCGCGCCGCCGCGCCCGCGCCAGAAAAACGGAGAATGCAAGTGGCTGAGTCGTTCGACATCATCATCATCGGATCGGGCCCGGGCGGATACGTCACCGCGATCCGCGCGGCGCAGCTCGGATTGAAGACCGCGATCGTCGAACGCGATTTCCTCGGCGGCATCTGCTCGAACTGGGGCTGTATTCCGACCAAGGCGCTGCTGCGTTCGGCGGAAATCTATCACTATATGCAGCGCGCCAAGGATTACGGCCTTTCCGCCGACAATGTGACGTTCGATGCCGCCGCGGTGATCAAGCGCTCGCGCGGCGTTGCCGGCCGCATGAATGCCGGCGTCGGCTTCCTCATGAAAAAGAACAAGGTCAGCGTGATCTGGGGCGAGGCGACGATCGACGCGCCCGGGAAAATCACGGTCAAGGCGTCGAAGACGCCGGCGCCGAAAGACACGCTCTCGCCCGGCGCCTACCAGGCCAAGCACATCATCGTGGCCACCGGAGCGCGCCCGCGCGTGCTGCCGGGACTGGAGCCCGACAGGAAACTGGTCTGGACCTATTTCGAGGCGATGAACCCGGACAAGATGCCGAAATCGCTGCTGGTCGTGGGGTCGGGCGCGATCGGCATCGAGTTCGCCTCCTTCTATCGCACCATGGGCGCGGAGGTGACGGTCGTCGAGGTGCTGCCGCAAATTCTGCCGGTCGAGGATGTCGAGATTTCGGCTTTCGCCCGCAAGGCTTTCGAGAAACAGCGGATCAAAATTCTGACCGGCGCGAAGGTCACCAAGCTCGACAAGAAAGGCGACAGCGTCACCGCCACGATTGACGACGGCAAGGCGACACAGACGCTGGCCGTGGAGCGTGTGATCTCGGCGGTAGGCGTCGTCGGCAACATCGAAAATCTCGGGCTGGAAAAGCTCGGCGTGAAGACCGACCGCGGCACCATCGTCATCGATGGCTACGGCCGGACCAATGTGCCCGGCGTGTACGCGATCGGCGATGTCGCCGGTCCGCCGATGCTCGCGCACAAGGCCGAGCACGAGGGCATCATCTGCGTCGAGGCGATCAAGGGCCTCAAGCCGCATCCGATGAAGAAGGAGCTCATTCCCGGCTGCACCTATTGCCACCCGCAGGTGGCCTCGGTCGGCCTGACCGAGCAGGCCGCGAAAGAAAAGAAGCTCGACATCCGCATCGGCCGCTTCCCGTTCGTCGGCAACGGCAAGGCGGTCGCGCTCGGCGAGGACCAGGGGCTCGCCAAGGTGATATTCGACAAGAAGACCGGCCAGCTTCTGGGCGCG
>WBUW01000510.1 GCA_008933495.1 Pseudorhodoplanes sp. | reverse complement strand
CGAGCAGCGTCGTCCGCGGGGCGATCGCGGTCGCCGGCCGCAGCGCGGCGACAGGACGGACCGGCCCGAGCGCCAGCCCGAGCGCCACGATCGGTCGCAGCGCTCAGAGGGTGGGCGCCCGCCGCGGCATGGCCAAGGCAAATCGCGCTTCGAGGAGCGCCGCGAGCGGCCGGAGCGCCAGCCCGATCCCAATTCTCCCTTCGCCAAGCTCGCCGCTCTCAAGGCGCAGCTCGAAAGCGGCGGCAAGGAGCCGTGAGGGAGGCCGCATCGGCGGCCGCGAGCGACCCTGGACCGTCAACGCATCGACAAGTGGCTATGGCATGCGCGGGCGATGCGCACGCGCACCGCTGCCGCGGCGCTTGCAGACCAGGGCTGCGTGCGCGTCAATGGTGTGCGGATCAAAGCGGCGAGCAAGCTCGTGCGGGCGGGCGATATTCTGACGCTCGCGCTCGATCGCGTGCGCATCCTCAAAGTCGTGGGCTTTTGCGAACGGCGCGGTTCTGCGCGCGAGGCCGCGGCGCTGTATGAGGACCTGACCCCGGTATCCGCCGGCAAGGCGCAAGACCCGGCGTCCGCGGAACCGGTCGTTGCCCGTCGTCCAAGAGGCGCGGGTCGGCCGACCAAGCGCGAGCGGCGGGCGCTGGAAAAATTGACCGATGCCAATGACCTGTAAGCCGGCGGCTGGCACGCAGGCCCGGCACGCGGGATCGCCGTCCGCCCGCCGCCGCCGGGCGGGAGGCCTGCTTGCGCAGCCCCTTTCCTTGCGTTAGGGAGCGCGGCCTCCCACATCGCGCGCGCTTTCGTCCTTTGCGGCGCCAGGGTCCGGATTGTCAGAATGACCTACATCGTCAACGAGAAGTGCATCAAATGCAAATACATGGACTGCGTGGAGGTCTGCCCCGTGGACTGTTTCTACGAGGGCGAGAACATGCTGGTCATCCATCCGGACGAGTGCATCGATTGCGGCGTGTGTGAACCGGAATGCCCGGCCGAAGCGATCAAGCCGGATACCGAGCCGGGCGCCGAAAAATGGCTGGCGCTGAACGCCGAATATTCGAAAGTCTGGCCCAATATCACCGCCAAGAAGGAGCCGCCGGCCGACGCCAAGCAATGGGACGGGGCGCCCGACAAGTTCGAGAAACACTTCTCGCCCAACCCGGGGACCGGCGACTGAGCAGGCCGGGGACCGGCGATACGAAATCCCGGAACCGGCGATTGATGAAGCGGGAACCGGAAATTGCAGGCGTGAAATCCGCCCGTTTTTAACCGCGCAGCGAATAAATCCCGCGCCGGGTGCCGCGCCGGCCGGGGCTTTCGCCATAACACATTGATTTTTGCGGAAAATGTGATATATAGGCGGCACTGGAACGACATAACCGGAGCGCTCCCCTCGGGGAGCCTATTTTTTCGGGCCCGTTCCGGAGGGAACCGTCAAATAGAAGGGCGTGAGAGTTTCCACGCGCGAGCAGTGGCTGAGAAATCGCGTCATCGATCGAAGAAGAGCGCCGGCACCAGCCGGCGGGGCAAGACTCAGACGTCCGGCGCCGGCCGCCGGACCAAAACGGCCTCTGCCGCCGGTCGGCGGACATCGCAGGTCTCGCGGCTTTCCGGCCGTGGGGCTCCCGTAGCCAAGACAACGAGCCGACCGAAACCGGCCGGTGAAGGAGCGACCTCTGGAATGACTACCAGCAAGAAGACGACCCAACGTCAGGGCTTCAAGATCAACGAATACATCGTTTATCCGGCCCACGGCGTCGGCCAGATCCTGGCGATCGAGGAGCAGGAGGTCGCGGGCGCCAAACTCGAACTGTTCGTGATCAATTTCGTCAAGGACAAGATGACGCTGCGGGTGCCGACCGCGAAGATCGTCTCCGTCGGCATGCGCAAGCTGGCCGAGCCGGTGGTGGTCAAGAAGGCGCTCGAGACGCTGAAAGGTCGCGCGCGCGTCAAGCGCACCATGTGGTCGCGCCGGGCACAGGAATATGAAGCCAAGATCAATTCCGGCGACATCGTCGCGATCGCCGAAGTGGTGCGCGATCTCTATCGCTCGGAGACGCAGCCGGAGCAGTCCTACAGCGAACGCCAGCTCTATGAGGCGGCGCTCGACCGGCTGTCGCGCGAAATCTCGGCGGTGCAGCACATCACCGAGACCGAGGCGGTGAGGGAGATCGAGGCCGCGCTCGCCAAGGGCCCGCGCCGCGGCCCGGCCAAGGCCGGCGACGAGGCCGCCGACGTCGAGGAAGAGGCGGCCTGAGCGCCGCATCGTTGCAAGGTTTTTCAGGCCCGGCGGAAACGCCGGGCTTTTTGTTTGAGGAACGGGCGGCGCATGGCGCAACGTTTGCGTCCGGATGA
>WBUW01000509.1 GCA_008933495.1 Pseudorhodoplanes sp. | reverse complement strand
TGGCGGAGAGAGAGGGATTCGAACCCTCGATACGGTTGCCCGTATACACGCTTTCCAAGCGTGCGCCTTAAGCCACTCGGCCATCTCTCCTTGTACTCAAGCACTAAGGCGCACGCCGCTTGATGTAAAGACGCGCGGAGCGCGCTTGTGCGCCTTAAGCCGCCCGGCCATCTCTCCTTCTACTTTGGGAGAGGGCAGCGCGCCGGTCTTTCCGAAGGCGATCCGGCGTGGAGGCGCACTATAGGCATCAAACGGCGGCCGACAAGCAAGGTCCGACGGTATGGCATGCGTTTTCCGGTCGCCGCGGATATCCCTGCCGCTTGCGCAGCCGGCGCGTCGGAAGTTGGCGGGATAGCCAGTTCAGTTCACGGCCCGGGATATGATCCGCCGTGCCGTCAGGTTGCAAAGCGCACGCGGTTGGTCTCCCCGATATCGTAACCACCGAGCTCCCGGGCACGATCGGCGAATTGCGGGCGGCGCAGGAACGCGAACAAGGTCTGCATTTCGGGCCGAAAATAATCGCGCTGGCGGACGACGATATCGAACCATTCCCAGACCAGCGGCACAAAGCCGATCCCGGTAGCCTGGGCGACCGCGCGCGTGCCGATCCCACAATCGGCGCGCGCGGCCCGGATCGCCTGCGCGATGTCGAGCGCGGTGACACACGGTGGACCGACAATGTGCAACCGTTCCGGCGGCAGTTTCATCTGCTGCATCATCGCAAGCAGCAGCAGCTGCGCGCCGGCGCCGTCCGTTCGCGGTGCCAGACGCGCCTTGGTTCTGACCACGGTCGTCAGGCCATCAAGTCCGCGCGGATTCCCCGCTGCCACCAGGAGGCCCTGTTCGCGGCGGGCAAAACCGATCAGCGCCGCGTCGTGCAATCCGGGCGTTTGCGCGACGACATCGATGTTCGTGCGCGCATTGTCCTTTTCGTCTTCGGGCCGGTGCAGGTGAATGGCGGCCGCCATCAGTTCGCGGCGCGTGAGCCGGCGCAGCCCGGATTCGCTGCCTTCCGGCAATCCGGCAAGCCCGCTGCCGCTCTCGCGCAGCGCCCATTCCAGCAATGGATCGTGACTGCCTCCTACGATGGCGGGCGGAACCGCATGCGCTGCCGCCGGACCGCCGCTTAAGCCGGACATGACCCAGCGGTCGAGCGCGGCTTTCGGAAAAACCCACCGTCCGGTGACCTTGCTGCATGGCACGCTGCCAGATGCGACCAACTCGTAAAGCTTGCGTTCGCTGACACGCAGGTGGTCGGCGGCTTCTTCGGTGGTAAGGAGCTCGTGCATGAATCAAACTGCATTATTTTGAACTGGGTACAAAAATTGACCAAATCCGCGACAAATGCAACTACCCTCAGCCAATGCCGACGGATGCTTCTGCCCTCGATCTTATTCTCCGGGCCGATCCGGCCTTGATCGCAATCGTGCGGCTGTCGCTCTTTGTCAGCCTTTCGGCCGTTGCGTTCGCCGCCCTGGTCGGCATCCCGCTCGGCGCCCTGATTGCGCTCACCCGCTTTCCCGCTCGGACCACCACCGTGGTCGTGCTCAACGCGCTGATGGGATTGCCGCCGGTCGTCGTTGGCCTGCTGGTTTATCTGATGCTCTCGCGCTCCGGACCGCTCGGCGATCTCGGCATCCTGTTCACGCCGGCGGCGATGGTGATGGCACAGGCCATCCTCGTCTTGCCGATCATCGCGGCGCTGGCGCGGCAGACCATCGAGGATTTGTGGACGGAATATCGCGACGAATTGTCGGCCATGAATGTCGGGCCGGCCCGCCGCATCGCGACGCTGATCGTGGACGGCCGATTTAGCCTGGTCACAGCGCTACTTGCGGGCTTCGGGCGGGCGGCGGCGGAAGTCGGGGCGGTCATCATTGTGGGCGGCAATATCGACGGATTCACCCGCACCATGACGACGGCGGTCGCGCTCGAAACCTCCAAGGGCGACCTGCCGCTGGCGATCGGGCTCGGGCTGGTGCTCATCGCAATCGTGTTTGTCGTCAATGCCTTGGCCTGGGCCATCCGCCGCGCCGGCGAACGCTTCGCGGGATGAGCGGCATGCGCGCGCCCGACAGCGACCTGCCGCTGATGCTCGAAGAGGTGACCTTGCTCGCCGGCGAGGTTGCGATCCTCGACCGCCTCAGCCTGATCCTCGCGGCCGGAGCCCCGACGCTCGTGATCGGGCCGAACGGCGCGGGCAAGACCACGCTCCTGCGCCTCGCCATGGGTCTTGTCGCGCCGACCTCCGGGCAGGTGAGCTGGGGCGGCCGCCGGCATGCGCCGCCCGCGCGCCGCGCCATCATGTTCCAGCGCCCGGTCATGCTCCGGCGCAGCGCCGTCGCCAATCTGCAT
>WBUW01000508.1 GCA_008933495.1 Pseudorhodoplanes sp. | reverse complement strand
CAGCCCGGATTGCCTGCCTGTGTTCGTCAGACGAGGTTTATGCGCAGGAGGCGGCCGAGGCCGCAAAAGCGCTGACGGCCGCCGGCGCGGTACATATCTATCTGGCAGGCCGGCCGGGTGAGACCGCGGAAACCCTGCAGAAAGCGGGCGTGCAATCGTTCATTTACGCCGGCTGCGACGCGCTGGCGACGCTGCGAGCGGCGCATGATAGTCTTCATATAACGTAACGGCGTCATGCCCGGGCCTGTCCCGGGCATCCCGACCAGGGACGCATTGCCGTCCCAGGCGGGATTGCCGGGTCAAGCCCGGCAATGACAAAAGAGGAAAACATGACGCGAGTACCGGATTTCACGTCTGTCGACTTTGCCGCCACCGTCGTTCCGGCCGCCACCGCCGCGGGTGAGCCCTGGCTCACGCCCGAAGGTATTCCGGTCAAGCCGGCCTATGATGCCGGCGACCTCAAGAGCATCGACTTCCTCGACACCTGGCCGGGCATCGCGCCCTATCTGCGCGGCCCCTATCCGACCATGTACGTCAACCAGCCCTGGACGATCCGGCAATATGCCGGCTTCTCCACGGCGGAGGATTCCAACGCCTTCTACCGGCGCAATCTGGCCGCCGGCCAGAAGGGGCTGTCGGTCGCCTTCGACCTCGCCACCCATCGCGGCTACGACTCCGACCATCCGCGCGTTTCCGGCGACGTCGGCATGGCGGGCGTGGCGATCGATTCCATCTACGACATGCGCACGCTGTTCTCCGGCATCCCGCTCGACCAGATGACGGTGTCGATGACCATGAACGGCGCGGTGCTCCCCGTTCTCGCGCTCTATATCGTGGCGGCCGAAGAACAGGGCGTGAAGCCGCATCTGCTCGGCGGCACCATCCAGAACGACATCTTGAAAGAGTTCATGGTGCGCAACACGTACATCTATCCGCCCGCACCATCGCTTCGCATCATCTCGGACATTTTCGCGTTCGCCTCGCAGAACATGCCGAAATTCAACTCCATTTCCATCTCCGGCTACCACATGCAGGAAGCCGGCGCGACGCAGGACCTCGAACTCGCCTACACGCTCGCCGACGGCATCGAATATGTGCGCGCCGGAATCGCCGCCGGCATTCCCGTCGACAAGTTCGCGCCCCGCCTCTCATTCTTCTGGGCGACCGGCATGAACTTCTTCATGGAAGTCGCCAAGATGCGCGCCGCGCGGCTGATCTGGGCGAAGCTGATGAAGGAGTTTGCGCCGCAGGATGCGCGTTCGCTCTCGCTGCGCACGCATTGCCAGACCTCCGGCTGGTCGCTCGCCGCGCAAGACGTGTTCAACAATGTCGCGCGCACCATGATCGAGGCGATGGCGGCGACGCAGGGCCACACCCAGTCGCTGCACACCAATGCGCTCGACGAGGCGCTGGCGCTGCCGACCGATTTCTCCGCCCGCATCGCGCGCAACACCCAGATCGTGCTGCAGCAGGAAAGCGGAACGACGCGCATCATCGATCCCTGGGGCGGCTCCTTCTATGTCGAAAAGCTGACCTGCGAGCTTGCGAAGAAAGCCTGGGGCCACATCCGGGAAGTGGAAGAACTCGGCGGCATGGCGAAGGCGATCGAGGCCTCGATCCCGAAATTGCGGATCGAGGAGGCCGCCGCCAAGACCCAGGCCCGCATCGACGCCGGCGTACAGTCGGTGATCGGCGTCAACAAATACCGCCCGCGCGACGAAAAGCCGATCGACGTGCTCAAGGTCGACAATTCGGCCGTGCGCACGCTGCAGATCGACAAGCTCGCGCGCCTGAAGAAGGAGCGCGATCCGAAAGCGGTCGAGGCGGCGCTGACCGCACTGACCGACGGCGCGACCCAGGGCGGCAACCTGCTCGCGCTTGCGGTCGATGCCGCGCGCGCCAAGGCGACAGTCGGTGAAATTTCGCTCGCGCTTGAAAAGGTGTTCGGCCGCCACCGCGCCGAAATCAAGGCGATTTCCGGAGTCTATAAACGGGAGGTCGGAACCATGTCCGACACCGTCGCGCGCGTGCAGAAGCTCGTCAGCGAATTCGAAACCAACGAGGGGCGCCGCCCGCGCATCCTGGTCGCCAAGATCGGCCAGGACGGCCATGACCGCGGCCAGAAGGTGATCGCCTCGGCCTTTGCCGATCTCGGCTTCGACGTCGATATCGGCCCGCTGTTTGCAACCCCGGCCGAGGCCGCGCGCCAGGCGGTGGAGAACGACGTGCATGTTGTCGGCGTCTCCTCGCTCGCCGCCGCGCACCTGACCGCGGTGCCCGAACTCAAGGCGGAACTCGAGAAGCAGGGCCGCGGCGACATCATGATCGTGGTCGGCGGCGTCGTGCCGCCGCAGGAC
>WBUW01000507.1 GCA_008933495.1 Pseudorhodoplanes sp. | reverse complement strand
GCCCCGGGCCCGGCGGCCTGACGCGCGCCCTGCTCGCGCTCGGCGCGGAGCGGGTCATCGCCGTCGAGCGCGACGCGCGGGCGGTCGCGGCTTTGTCGGACATCGCCACGCATTATCCGGGGCGGCTCATGATCATCGCCGGCGACGCACTCGCCTTCGATCCGCGTCCTCTTCTGGCGCAGGGACCGGCGCGGATCGTCGCCAACCTGCCCTACAATATCGCAACCCCGCTCCTGACCGGCTGGCTCGCGACCGAGCCCTGGCCGCCCTGGTTCGACCGCATGGTGCTGATGTTCCAGCGCGAAGTCGCCGAGCGCCTCGTCGCCGCGCCCGCAAGCAAGGCCTATGGGCGGCTCTCCATCCTCACGCAATGGCGGACGGTGCCGAGCATCCTGTTCGACGTTTCGCCCAAGGCATTCGTGCCGCCGCCCAAGGTCACCTCGTCGGTCGTCGCGCTCGTGCCGCGCCCGGCGCCGCTTGCCTGCGACCGCCGCGCGCTCGAACGCGTGACCGGGGCGGCGTTCGGCCAGCGGCGCAAAATGCTGCGCCAGAGTCTGAAGACGCTCGGCGTCGATCCGGCGCGCCTCCTTGCGCAGGCCGCGATCGCACCGAGCGCGCGCGCCGAGGAGATTCCGGTTGACGGCTTTGTGCGGCTGGCAAACGCGCTCGCCGATCAGGTTGCCGAAACCTGACGCGCGCCGCTCAGGGCGCGATCTTTCTCAGGTCGGCAAGCAGGCCGTCGATGAATTTCTCGATGTCCGGCAGCCGCACCCGCTTGAGGCGTTCGGCGGTCAGAATCGACCGCAACCGGTTCAGGCTCTCGTCGAGGTCCTGGTTGACGAGCACATAATCGTATTCGGCCCAGTGCGGAATTTCCTCCAGCGCATTGCGCAGGCGGCGGGCGACAATCTCCGGACTATCTTCCGCCCGGCGCACCAGCCGGCCCTTCAGCTCTTCGGCGGTCGGCGGCAGCACGAAGACGCTGACGACATCGGCGCGCACCTTCTCGTAGAGCTGGAGCGTGCCCTGCCAGTCGATGTCGAACAGCACGTCGCGCCCTTCATTGAGCGCCTGTTCCACCGCCGCGCGCGGCGTGCCGTAGAAGTTGCCGTGCACCTCCGCCCATTCGAGCAGTTCGCCGGCATCGCGCAGGATTTCGAAGTCGCGCCGGGAAATGAATTTATAGTGGACGCCTTCGATCTCGCTCGGCCGGCGCGCGCGCGTGGTGACCGAGATCGACAGATTGACCTTCTGCTCCTTGTTGAGCAGTTCGCGCGTCAGCGTGGTCTTGCCGGCGCCGGACGGCGAGGAGACCACCAGCATGATGCCGCGGCGAGATATTTCGGCAGCCGCGTTCATTCGAGATTCTGGACCTGTTCGCGAAACTGCTCGACCACCGTTTTCAGCGCAAGGCCGATATTGGTCAGTTCGACATCATTTGATTTGGCGCACAGGGTATTGCTCTCGCGGTTGAGTTCCTGCGCCAGGAAATCGAGCCGCCGGCCGACGGCGCCGCCGTCCGCGATGAGCTTGCGCGCCTGCGCGACATGGGCGGCGAGACGATCGAGCTCCTCGCGCACGTCGGCCTTGGCCGCGAGCAACAGCGCCTCCTGATGCAGGCGGTCGGGGTCGAAACGGTTCGACTGGTCGAGCAGGAGTGCGATCTGGTCGCCGAGTTTTTGCTTGATCGCCTCGGGCCGGCGTCCGGGCACCGCTTCGGCCCGCTGCGACAGCTCGGCGATTTCGGCGAGCCGGGCCGTCAGGAGCGCGCCGAGCGCCTCGCCCTCATGCCGGCGCATCGCGTTCAGTTCGCCGACCGCCGCCTCGAAGCTTGCCACGATCGCCGCCTCGGCCGCGCGCCGGGATTCTTCGCTTTCCTCCTCGTCGACAATGTCGATCACGCCGCGCAGCCCGAGCACGCCGTCGAGCCGCGGCGGCCGGGCGTCGATGCGGCCGGCGAGACTGTTCATCGCCGCCAGCACCGCCGCCAGCACCGGCTCATTGACGCGAACGACCGGTGCCGCGCCTTCGCGGGTGACGGCGAGGTTGGCGTAGATATTGCCGCGCGAAAGCGTCCCGGCCGCCTTGGCCCGCACCGGCACCTCGACCGCGTCCCATCCCGGCGGGATCCGCAGCCGCACATCGAGGCCCTTGCCGTTCACCGACTTGAGCTCCCACGACCACGCATAGCCACCGCTTGCGCCATGGCGGCGAGCGAAACCGGTCATGCTCGACAACGCCATGCTGATCCGCGCCGGTTGCTGGTGACGGTGAATCGTTTTGCGCCAGACCTTAACGAGCGCGCCCGGCGCTCACAAGCGCAGGCGCAGCCGTTATCGGCGCTCCGCTATGGCCGCGCCGGGCGCGCTCGTTAAGG
>WBUW01000506.1 GCA_008933495.1 Pseudorhodoplanes sp. | reverse complement strand
CACGCCCGATCGCGCTTGCGGCCGCTGTCGGCCTTGTCTGCGGTGCCGCGCTGTTCGCGGGCGATCTGGTACTGCGCGCCTATGCCGGCACCCGCCTGTTCCCGATGGCGGCGCCGACCGGCGGCATGGTCCTCATCGTTTCGTGGATCGCGCTTGCGGTGGCCGCGCTCGCCACCCTGCGCAACTGACCGACGACGCCCCTTCCGCATCGCCGCCCGCCCCGCTAAAAGGGCGCCGGCATTTCGATCCCGGCGCGTTCTGGTCGACCGCTCTCCGCCCGGCCGCGCCGCACTCCGCGCAAGGACCCTGCAATGACCACGAGCCCGCAAGAACAGGCCCGCATCCTCTCCGAAGCGCTGCCGCACATGCAGCGCTACGACGAGAAAATCGTGGTCATCAAGTATGGCGGCCACGCCATGGGCGAGGAGGAGGCCGCGCGCCTGTTCGCGCGCGACATCGTGCTGCTCGAACAGACCGCGATCAATCCGGTGGTCGTGCATGGCGGCGGCCCGCAGATCGCGGCCATGCTGAACCGGCTCGGCATCAGGTCGCAGTTTTCCGGCGGCCTGCGCGTGACCGACGCCGCAACGATCGAAATCGTCGAGATGGTCCTGTCCGGCTCGATCAACAAGCAGATCGTAAGCTTCATCAACCAGGCCGGCGGCAAGGCCGTGGGACTGTCCGGCAAGGACGGCAATATGGTGATCGCCCGCAAGGTGACGCAGCCCGGGCCGGTCCCGGTCGCCGACGTGGTCGATCTCGGGTTCGTCGGCGAGCCGGACCGCATCGACACGACGGTGCTCGACCAGATTCTCGGCCGCGAACTCATTCCGGTGCTGGCGCCCGTCGCCGCCGGCCCGGCCGGCGAGACCTTCAATGTCAATGCCGACACCTTCGCCGGCTGTATCGCCGGCGCGCTCAAGGCCAAGCGCCTCCTGCTGCTGACCGACGTGCCGGGCGTGCTCGACAAGTCCAAGACGCTGATCCAGGACATGTCGGTCGACGACGTGCGCCGACTGATCGCCGACGGCACGATTTCGGGCGGCATGATCCCCAAGGTCGAGACCTGCATCACCGCTCTCGAACGGGGCGTCGAAGGCGTCGTCATCCTTGACGGCAAGGTGCCGCACGCGGTCCTCCTGGAACTCTTCACCAACCACGGCGCCGGCACGCTGATCCACCGCTAAAGCGGGATGATTTTTTCCTCGAATCGACATCCCGCTTCAGCTCTTTGTTTGAGCATGATCTTTTCCGAAAACCGCTGCACACTTTCCGGGATCATGCTGTAGCCGTCATTGCGGGGCGCGTGCGCTTTCGCGCTCCCGCGCATCGCCGATCCAGTTCTCGAATAGCCAACGCTGCGCTGCCCGTATTCTTTAAGGCGCCGGGTTCGCCTTCAGTCTCCCCGCTTTCGCGGGGACAAGCTTTTCCCTCTCCGGGAATAGAGAGGGGGAATGGCGCGCCGAGCGACGCAACCAGTCCGATCAGGCACGGCTCCGTTTCCGGAACCGCCGCGTCTCTCGACGCGCCATCGCGGCGTTTTCACTCCGACGGCGGGCCGCGCTTTCCTGCGAGCCGCAAGGCTCGCATGTCAGCCGGCTCCCGGCAGGAGGCCGTAGTGCCTCCGGGCGGAGCCCCGCCGTCGCCCGGGTGCCGGCTTGCGAGGCCGGCCCGCGGGCGCCGCACCGGTCGTGGCCCGGAATTGCCGGACCACGGCCAGAGGAGCAGCGCCGCATCTCCGGCGGCGCCCTCCCCTTCGTCCCGCCTGCACGACGCCTCGCGACAAGCGCCCCGGGCGGACGAGGTGATGTGCATATAATCCTAACTAGGAATATTGTCAACAGCCGCGGCGGGGCCTGTTCGTACGGCTTATTCGACCTGCCGGCCGTTTGAGCCATACAATCCGTGTCACGCGCACGACATGCGAAACGCACAAAACCAAAGCCGCAGACGCGCCTATGCGCGCTGCGGCTCCGGTCAGTGCGGGTTATCAGAAGACAATGGCGTCGAAACGAGGTCAGTTCGGCGTCACGTAGGCATAGAGGTCAGTTCGGCATCACGTAAGCATAGACGCGCCCGCGCGGATAGACCGCCTCGGCGACGCGCTTGTTGTGATTGCCCGAAATGATGATCGGATTGCCGTTCGGATCGATGCCGCTGACGACACCGACATGGCCGCCACGCCGGCCGCGCGACATGACCGCGATGGCGCCGATCTGCGGGCCCGACACGCGCCGGCCGTGGGACGCGAACGAACTTGCCATGTTCGAGCCGGTGCCCGCCCGCCCGGCGCGCTCCAGCACCATGTTCATGAAGCGCGCACACCACAGCGCGCTCATCCCGGTCGGGTTGGTGCCGACATAGCGACGCGCTTCGGCCACCA
>WBUW01000029.1 GCA_008933495.1 Pseudorhodoplanes sp. | reverse complement strand
CTGCGTCGGTAAGCCCCCATAGTCCGGCCAGGGCCGCGCGTTTGCGAAGTTCCAGCCCGAGCGCGCCATCCCCGATCGTGCCGCTCAGCATCACGACGTCGCCGGGTCGCGCACCGGCGCGCTGCACCATCTGCCCGCGCGGCACCCAGCCGACCATGAAGACCGCGACGGTCGCCGGCCCCGGCGTGCGGTCGGTGTCGCCGCCGAGCAGCGGACATTGGAATTCCTCGGCATCGGCGCGCAGGCCGTCGGCGAAGCTCTGCAGCCAGACGTCATCGACCGTTCCGGGAAAAGCGGCAGAGACCAGGAAGGCGGCCGGCCTGGCGCCCTTGGCGGCAAGGTCGGACAGGTTCACCCGCAGCGCCCGGCGCGCCAGCGCCGATGGCGGATCGTCCGGAAACAAATGGATGCCCGCCACCACCGCATCGGTCTTCAGAACGAGGTCCTGTCCCTCCGGGGGCACCAGGAAGGCGGCGTCGTCGCGCAAACCGAGCGCGCCGGGATGGGTGGCCAGCGGCCGGAAAAAACGCGCAATCAGTCTGTCTTCGGCGCTTTCCATCCCCGCTATCCGGCCGGGCGCGCGAATTCCTCGGCCCGCAACTTGCGGGCGAGCGCATCCAGAACCCCGTTGACGAGCCCGGTTTCGTCCTGGTCAACGAAGGCATGCGCGATGTCGACATATTCCGACACGATCACGCGCGCGGGAATGTCGCGCTTGCGGTCAAGCTCATAGGCGCCGGCCCGCAGGATCGCCCGCAGCAGGGCCTCGATGCGCTTGAGCGGCCAGCCCTCGCTCAGGACCTGGTCGATCATCGGATCGAGCCGGCGCTGGTCGGCGAGCACGCCGCGCACGACATCCCGGAAAAAAGCCGACTCGGCCGGCAGATATTTCGATCCCTCGATTTCACCGCCGAGCCAGTGGGCGTCGAATTGCGCCAGGATGTCGTTCAGCGTCGTGCCGGCAATGTCCATCTGGTAGAGCGCCTGCACCGCCGCGAGCCGTGCCGCGCCGCGCCGGGTGGCCTTGCGTTCGGGCGACTGGGTTCCGGCGTTCATGTCCGCTCCGCAGCCAGCCGGCGTTTGAACCGGAGCATCGCCAGCGCGGCGCGCGCCGCCTCCCCGCCCTTGTCGCCTTCGTCCATCCTGGCGCGCGCCCAGGCCTGCGATTCGGTATCGACCGTGAGGATGCCGTTGCCGAGCGGCAGCACCTGCGCAATCGAGATATCCATCAACCCGCGCGCGGACTGCTCGGACACGATCTCGAAATGGATCGTGTCGCCGCGGATCACGCATCCCAGCGCCACGACGCCGTCATAGGCACGACCGCCGCGCGCGCGCGCTTCGATCGCCATGGCGACGGCGCCGGGAATTTCAAGCGCGCCGGGCACGGTGACGACGTCATAAGCGGCGCCCGCGCGCTTGAGCGCCGCCGCGGCGCCCGCCAGCAAGGCATCCGCAATATCTTCGTAATAACGCGCTTCCACGACCAGAATGCGCACGCCGGGCAGGTCGCCCTCGGCCTCGTCCTTGGTTCGTCGCGGTTCTGCCATGGCGGCTCCAGTCCGGCGTGGGTGTAGCGCGCCTGAGCCGGGAAAAACAGGGGCCCGGGAGCTCGCCCGGGCGGCCCGGTCAGCGGGTCTCCAGCAGCCGCGCGGCATAGCGCGCCATGAGATCGGCTTCGAGGTTGAGCGCCGCGCCGACCCTTGCGGTGCCGAGCGTCGTGACGGCCAGCGTGTGGGGAATGATCAGCACCGAAAAGCGTTCGCCTTCGACCATATTGACGGTGAGCGAGACGCCGTCGAGCGCGACCGAGCCCTTGGTCGCGATGAAGCGCGCCAGGTCGGCCGGTGCTTGAAGGTCGAGGCGCATCTGGCCGTTCAGGTCGGTGCGCGCAACCACCCTTGCCAGGCCGTCGACATGGCCGCTGACGATGTGACCGCCCAGTTCGTCGCCCGCGCACAGCGAGCGTTCGAGATTGACGCGCGTGCCAGCCGTCCACTGCCCGGCCGTCGTCAGCCGCAGCGTTTCGGCAGCCGCATCGACGCAAAAAACCGTGCGCGCGCCGCGGCCGGCGACATCGACCACGGTCAGGCAGACCCCGGAGCAGGCGATTGACGCGCCGAGCGCAATCGAGTTTGCATCATAGCCGCAGGCGATGGCGATGCGGCTGAGGCCGGGGCCGCGCGCGGTCACCGCGGTCACTTCCCCGATATCGGTAATGATTCCGGTAAACATTCAGGCCGATCCATAAATTGTCATGCGGTCGCCGCCGAGCGCGACCGTCTCGCGTTCGCTCAGTCTGCCCAGCGCAAGCGCCGCTTCAAGGGTGAGCCCGTCGAACGGATCGCGGCCGCCCGCGCCGATGGCCGCGGAACCTTGCAGCAGGACGAACTCGTCGACCGTGCGCGCGCGCACGGCGGCGGTCGCGACGGTTGGGCCGCCCTCGATCAGCACGCGCGTGATCCCGCGCGCCGCCATTGCCGCCAATACGGCCGGCAAGGCCGGCGGCGTTCTGTCAGGCGCGATCCGGGCGATCTCGACGCCCGCCCCGGCAAGCGCCTCCTGGCGGGCTTGCGGGGCGTGGGCGCCGGCGAAGACCCAGACCGGCGTTTCGCGCGCGGTACCGACGAGCCGGCTCGATACCGGCAGGCGCAGGTCGCTGTCGAGCACAACCCGCACCGGCGAGCGCGCGTCCAGTCCGGGCAGCCGGCAGGTCAGCAGCGGATCGTCGGCAAGCACGGTCCCGATGCCGACGAGGATTGCGTCATGCTGGGCGCGCATCATGTGCACATGCGAATTGGCCGGCTCGGCGGTGATCGCAACGCGCGTGCGGCCGGGACCGGCGACCTTGCCGTCCGCCGAGAGCGCGAGCTTGAGCGTGACATGCGGGCGGCCTTCGCGCACGCGGTGAATATGCCCGGAATGATCGCGCAGCGCCTCCCGCGCGCACAAGCCGATATCGACCCGGATGCCGGCGGCGCGCAGGCGCGCGTGCCCCTGCCCCGCGACCTCCGGATTGGGGTCTTCGATCGCGGCGACCACGCGCGCGAGCCCCGCCGCGATGATGGCATCGGCGCAGGGCGGCGTCTTGCCGTGATGCGAGCATGGTTCGAGCGTCGTGAACAGCGTGCCGCCGCTCGCCAGCGCGCCGGCGCGCCGGATCGCCTCGGTTTCCGCGTGCGGACGCCCGCCCGGCTGGGTCCAGCCGCGGCCGCAGACGACGCCGTCGCGCGCGATCACGGCTCCCACCGCCGGATTGGGCCAGGTATTGCCGAGGCCGCGGCGGCCGAGCGCGAGCGCGGCCCGCATGAAGCGCTCGTCCTCGTCCTGGCAGGCGCTCGCGCTCACGTTGGCGTTTCACTTGCGCGGGGTTGCGGCGGGCTTGGCGTCCTCTTCGCCCGACAATTCGTCGAGCGCGGCCTGGAAGTCCTTTGGCTCGCGGAAATTCCGGTAAACGGAGGCAAAGCGCACATAAGCAACATCATCGAGCGCGCGCAGGTGTTCCATCACCGTTTCGCCGATCGTTTCCGAACTGATTTCGCTCTCGCCGAGGCTTTCCAGCTCGCGCACGATCTTGGAGACGAGCTGCTCGACGCGTTCGGGATCGACGTCGCGCTTGCGCAGCGCGATCTGGATGGACCGCATGAGCTTGTCGCGATCGAAGGGCACGCGCCGGCCGTTGCGCTTGAGCACGACCAGTTCGCGCAGTTGCACGCGTTCGAATGTCGTGAAGCGGAAGTTGCAGGACAGGCAGACGCGCCGGCGGCGGATCGCCGCCGAATCCTCCGTCGGCCGCGAGTCCTTGACCTGCGTATCGAGGCTGCCGCAACTCGGACAGCGCATCCGTTCTCCTCACTCCTGATAGATCGGAAAACGCGCCAGCAGCGCCTTCACCCTCTCGCGCACCGCGGCTTCCGCCAGGCTGTCCTCTTCGGCGCCGCGCTGCGAGAGCACGTCGAGCAGATCGGCGATCATCTCGCCGACCTGCCGGAATTCGGCGATGCCGAAGCCGCGCGTCGTGCAGGCCGGTGAACCGAGGCGGATCCCGGAGGTGACGGTCGGCTTTTCCGGATCGAAGGGAATGCCGTTCTTGTTGCAGGTGACGTGGGCGCGGCCGAGCGCGCTCTCGCTGACCCTGCCGGTCAGCCGTTTCGGGCGCAGGTCGACCAGCAGCAAATGCGTGTCGGTGCCGCCGGAGACGATATCGAAGCCGCGCGCCCGGAGCGTCTCGGCCAGCGCCTTGGCATTCTCCACGACGTCGCGCGCATAGGTCTTGAACGAGGGCCGCAGCGCCTCGCCGAACGCCACCGCCTTGGCCGCGATGATATGCATGAGCGGCCCGCCCTGCAGGCCGGGGAACACCGCGGCATTAATTTTCCTGGCCAGCTCTCCGTCGTTGGTCAGCACCACCCCGCCGCGCG
The DNA here is from genome assembly GCA_008933495.1 of Pseudorhodoplanes sp. Lineage (GTDB taxonomy): Bacteria > Pseudomonadota > Alphaproteobacteria > Rhizobiales > Xanthobacteraceae > Pseudorhodoplanes. The sequence continues at coordinate 9,975 of WBUW01000029.1, read as the reverse complement.
GCCCGCGCAGGGTCTTGTGGGTGGTGGTGGTCACGACATGGGCGTGCGGGAATGGCGAGGGATGCACGCCGCCGGCGACGAGGCCGGCAAAGTGCGCCATATCGACAAACAGCTTGGCGCCGACCTCGTCGGCGATTTCGCGGAAGCGACGGAAATCGATGATCCGAGGATAGGCCGAGCCGCCCGCGATGATCACCTTCGGGCGATGCTCGCGGGCGAGGTTTGCCACTTCTGCGAGGTCGATCTGGTGGTCGTCGCGGCGCACGTTATAGGGCACCGCGTTGAACCACTTGCCCGACATGTTGATTTTCATGCCGTGCGTCAGATGGCCGCCGGCGGCCAGGTTGAGGCCGAGAAAAGTGTCGCCCGGCTGCATAAGTGCCATGAAAACAGCGGTATTGGCGGAGGCACCGGAGTGCGGCTGGACGTTGGCGAAGCTGCAGCCGAACAGGCGGGTGACCCGGTCGATCGCAAGCTGTTCGGCGATATCGACGAACTGGCAGCCGCCATAATAGCGCTTGCCGGGATAGCCCTCGGCATATTTGTTGGTCAGAACCGACCCCTGCGCCTCCAGAACCGCCCGGCTGACATAATTTTCCGACGCGATCAGCTCGACTTCGTCGCGTTGGCGGCCGAGTTCCTGGCTGATCGCGGCGGCGATTTCGGGATCGGCCTGGGCGAGCGTGGTGGTGAACATGTCGTCCGCCTGAAGGCGGAACTGGCGGTCGGGGGCTGACATCGAAGGGCTACTCCTGGAATTCGGTCTCCGGACGGGACCAAACCGCATCTGCGCGTGCGCGCCGGGACGGGATCGCGGCCCGATAGCATATCCGCCGCCAAGCGCCAAGACTTGGCGACAAGATTTGGCGACCGGTGATCGGTATTACCCAACATCTAGCGGCTTGCGGATTGCAGCCATCCGCGAGACCGCCGGGTATTCTGGTGCGAAGCAGGAGCCCTCTTGTGCGGCTGAAAACGCGTTTCAGCCGTCCGCCTGCGTTGCAAGCCGCGCGTTGAGTTTCGCCAATGCAAGGCTTTGCAGATCGGACCGTGCGGCGGCCGCCGGACCCATGACCGTCACTTCGGTTGCGGTCGCGACGTCGATCGCGGCAACCCGCACCACGGTGCCGACGGCGCGGAATTCGAACAAAACTTCCCGTTTGCCGGTGCTGGCCGCCGCCACGATCAGCCCCGATTGACCGGAGCATAGGCAATCCCGGTGCCGTCGCGGCCATAGATATCGTCGCGAAACTGAGCGACCCCGTCGGCACCGACCCAGGCCGTGACATAAACCCAATAAATGGGAACCGGACGGCCGATCCGCGCGTCCCGCCGCTCGCCGCTCTCGATCACCTGATCGATTTCCGCCCGCGGCCATTCCGGCGATTCCGCGAGCAGCCAATAGACCAGTTCGCGTACGTCCTGCACGCGCACGCAGCCGGAAGAATGGAATCTGAAATCGTCGCCGAACAGGTTCTTGTACGGCGTGTCATGCATATAGACGCCATGCGCCGAGGGAAAATTGATGCGGATCGAACCGAGTGAATTGAAGTCGCCGGGGTCCTGCTTGAAGCGATAATTGGCCGCCTCCGCGGAGAACCAGTTGACCTGGGCGGGGGATAATTCGTAGCCGCTTGCATCGATGATGCGGATGCGGTTCTTGGTCAGATAGTCCGGCTCCGCCTGCATCCGTGGAATGAGATCGCGCCGCACGATCGACACCGGCACGGTCCAGAACGGATTGAAATTGATTTCGACGATGCGGCTCTGGATATCGGGCGAAGGCCGGTCCGGCTTTCCGACCACGGCGCTGTGACGCGAAACGGCCATCCCGTTCTCGATCGCCTCGATCCGCGCCGCCGGGATGTTGCACATCACATAGCGCGTCCCGAGATTGCCGCTCATGCTGCGCAGGCGCACGAGATTGATCCGCAACTGCTCAAGCCGCGTTGCCGCCGGAACATCGAGCGCGGCCAGCGTCTTGTCGCGCACGACGCCGTCGGGCGCGAGACCGTTGCGCACCTGGAACCGCAGCAGCGCCACCTCGACCTCCGGGTCGAAAGCCGCGCCTTCGGCCAGACCCGGATCAAGATCGCCCTCCATGGTCAGCCGATAGCGCAGCGCCGCGACCGCGGGATGGCGCATGCCGCGCTGCAGCCGTTCGATGGCCCCAATTGCGGGCCAGCCGCCACGCGCGACGACGCTCTCATAATACGCGATGGCGCGCCCGGTGGTGTCGACCGTTTGTGGCGAAAGCATCGGAAAGCCGGATGCGCGTGCCGATGCGCCGGGGCGCCCGGGCTCGCGGCCAGGCATCGGGGCGGGCCGTACCTGCGCAAGTGCGGGCGGTGTCGGGAGCGAGCCGGCAATGGCGACGAGCGCCGCATTGCGCAGAGCGCGGAGCATGCCGCGCCGGCCAACCGGTGACGCGACCAATCGATCTGTTTCGTCCATGAGCCGCTCGCCCGCATGACGGACAATCGAAATCCGCGCGCGGATTCCTGTTTCCGGAGGAAGACCACCCCGCCCCGCCGCCGGATGCGTTCTTTATTTGCGCAGATTTCTTAAGTGATTCTGAGCGTCACGGCGAATAGATCGCCGCTCACGCCGTTAGCCGCCTGATCAAGGCCAAATTCCGCGTCCGGCACGAGGCCTGGAGCCGCATGGCCGAAAGGGACCGTCCTGTTTTGGGCGTCGACAAGCCGGCTGCGGCCGTCGCGCTTGGCCCGGTACATGCGCCCGTCTGCCCGCTGCAACAATTCCGGCCAATCCCGGAGCGCGTCCGTATCCGCCTCGGCCAAACCGATGCTGACGGTCTGGCGGGTGCCGTCCGGGCGTTCGGCGAGGCCGGGCCCGCAAATCTCGGCGAGCACGGCGGCGGCGGACGCGGCGTCCGTCTCGGGAAGCAGCACGACAAACTCCTCCCCACCCCAGCGGATGAGGCCGTCGCCGGACCGCAACCGCTGCCGCAAAGCACCCGCCACATCTCGGAGCACGCAATCGCCCGCGTCATGACCAAAGCGGTCATTGACCTGCTTGAAATGGTCGAGATCGAGCAGCGCCACCGCGATCGGCCGGCGCGTGCGGCGCGCCTGCGCGAATTCGATATTCATGAGCTCGATGCCGACGCGGCGAACCAGCGCTCCGGTCAACGGATCGATGGCCGAACTTCGGTGCAGGTCCACGAGCAGCTTGAGCTGGCTCACCGAGCACACGATGGTTGTCAGCATGACGGCACCCATCAGGCCGACCACCGCGACAATCTGAGTCAATACGCGATCGTCGGTTTCATGGACGGCTTCAAAGATGACGGCAAGCAGCGGCACGCTCGACAACACCGCCGCCTCGACAAGCGTCAATGGAAAGATCGCGATGCCGGCCGCAAGTGCGATCGGCATCAGCAGGTATTGTGCATGGCCCATCGCGTTGAGGTCATTATGGCCGGTCGCCGAAAAGACCGCGTGCACGTAGCCAAAAAAGACCACGCCTATGCCGACCATCAGGCCGGTTGCGCGAATGCCTTGATGCGCATCGTAGCAATCGATCCGCAAGGCCGCGATCAACAGGAAAATGGCAAAAACGACCAGGCGACCGACAATCAGCAACCAAATCAGCGGCGTATGCCAGCCGACAAATACAAGGTCGATGGGAATCCAGGCAATCGTCACGACGGCGAGAAACAAAGCCGCGGCGCCGAGCCGTTCCGAGACAAACTGCATGCGCCGATGGGCGAGCAGGACGTCGTGATGACGGCCGGACACGAGCGTCGGCTGAAGCGACAAGGCCGCCAGCAGGGCGCCGATATTTCTTGTCAGCGTTGCCCATGACGCGGCACGCCCGCCCCACAGGCCGCCGCCGCCATCGCGCCGCAAGATCGTCCGCGTCGCCGCCGTAGCGGTTTCCCGCGCCGCGCCCCCCTGAAAGTCCTCCACGCAACGCCCCCAGCTTCGAAAACGACTCCGTCAGTCCGGCAACGCCGGCCGATTTCAGAGACGATAGAGAATTTGGTCGGTCCAGAACCGTTCCAGGCGATGCAGCGACTTGTTCAAGGTCGTGAACTCGTCCGGGTTGATACCGCCGACCTGTTCGACCGTGCGAACATGCTTCTGGTAGAGGGCTTCGACGATGTCGCGAACCTCACGACCCCTGTCGGTCAGCTTGATGCGGACCGAACGGCGGTCGACCCGCGAGCGCTGGTGATCGAGAAATCCCATCTCGACGAGTTTCTTGAGATTATAGGACACGTTCGAGCCGAGATAATAGCCGCGCGTGCGCAGTTCGCCGGCGGTCAGTTCCTTGTCGCCGATATTGTAGAGCAGCAGCGCCTGGACCGAGTTGATATCGGCGCGGCCGCGGCGATCGAATTCGTCCTTGATCACGTCGAGCAGACGGCGATGCAGCCGCTCGACGAGAGTCAACGCTTCGAGATAAAGCGGCCGGATAAGGTCGTAACGCTGCGCGCTGTGCGAAGCGACGGGCTCGACCGCCTTGGCAACGGCTTTCATGATGACGCCTTTCGGTTCTTCTTTTCGCGGACGGGGCCCTGTTATTCCCCTCCAAGGCGTCACCGTAGAGCTTACGGTTGAAGATCGACTTAAAACACAGAATAAAGATTAGGTTTATTCGCGATAGTGAATCCTTCGATGACGTTCAAAAGCGAACGATCCTTGTCAGATTTCATTCACCATTATCTCGGCGCGCCGCGCAGGAAACGGAAAATTCCGGAGAAATCCCGCCCCGCCTCGCCGTTGTCGACGAAACGCTGGTAAATCGTTCCCGCTTCTTCGCCGAGCGGCGTGTAGGCGCCGGCGCCTTTGGCCGCCTCCTGCGCCAGCCGCAGGTCCTTGAGCATCATCGCAGCGGTGAAACCGGCCTGGTAGTCGCGGTTGGCGGGTGAGGTCGGGACCGGTCCCGGCACCGGGCAATAGGTCGTCATCGACCAGCACTGGCCCGACGACTTGGACGAAATATCGAACAGTTTCTGCGCGTCGAGACCGAGCTTCTCGGCGAGCACAAAGGCCTCGCTGACCGCGATCATCGAGACGCCGAGGATCATGTTGTTGCAGATTTTCGCCGCCTGGCCGTTGCCCGCGCCGCCGGCATGCACGATGGTCTTGCCCATGGCCTCCAGGATCGGCTTGGCCTTGGCAAAGGCGTCATCGCTGCCGCCCACCATGAACGTCAGCGTCCCCGCTTGCGCGCCGCCGACGCCGCCGGAAACCGGCGCGTCCACCATCGCAAGTCCCTTGGCTTGCGCCGCCGCGGCCACCACGCGCGCGCTCTCGACGTCAATGGTCGATGAATCGATCAGGATCGCGCCGGCCTTGGCGTGCCCCACAATGCCGGCCGCGCCGAGATAGACCTCGCGCACCTCCTTGCCCGACGGCAGCATCGTGACGATGATGTCGGCGCGGCGCGCCAGATCGGCGACATCGGCCGCAGCGTCCCCGCCGGCATCCTTGATCTTGCCGACGGCCGCGGTGCTGACGTCGAGCCCGATCACGCGATGGCCGGCCTTGATCAGATTTTGGGCCATCGGCAGGCCCATATTTCCCAACCCGACAAATCCAACCGTCGCCATGATCTCCTCCCCGTTCTCGTGATGTCGCGAATTTTTGTATTACCTCAGTGCGGATGTTCCCGCGCCGACTGAAGCGCCAGCCCGAGATAAGCGGCCAACAACCCGATCTCGATGAGCACGACGATCCAGCGGCCGCCATAAATCTGCGGAAAGAACACCTCGACCGCCGCCATCGACACCGCGGCGGTCAGCCAGACGACCGCGCCCCAGACCGCGGCAAGCCAGAGCCCGACCGCCGCGACAAGGTCGATCACGGCGAAATAGACGGTCGCGGTCTGCCAGGGCAGCGTGTGAAAGGTGAAATTGTTCTGCGGCCCGTCGCCAATGCCGAGCACGATCGCCCAATGAAACAGGCCCTTGAGCATCGAAAGCACCGCCATCGCGCGCAGGAACCAAACCAGGCGCCAGGTCCAGGCACCTTCCGGCTTGGCGCGCGCGCCGGCTTTCGCCGGTTGCAGCGTGCGGATCGGTTCGCTGTCGTCGCTGCTGCTCATGGCAGTATCAATTCGTCGGCGCCGAGCGGTTCAAAATGGCGCATGACCTCGCCCTCGCTGACCTCGCCGAGCCGGGCGGGCCGCCATTTTGGGGTATTGTCCTTGTCGATGATCACCGCGCGGATGCCCTCATAGAGATCGTGCCCATACAATACCCGCGATACAATACGAAACTCGAGCGCCATGCAGCCCGCGAACGACAAGACGGCGCCGCGCCGCATCTGTTCATAAGCGATCTTGAGACTGGTCGGCGATTTCGATGCGATCGTTGCGGCCGTCTCCGCCGCCCATTGCGCATCGCCCGATCCGGATTTGGCTTCCGTTTCAAGCGCGGCGAGGACGGCCTCCACGCTCGGGCTCGAAAATATCCGGTCAATTGTGCGCCGGCGCGGTATGGTCTCACCCGCGCCCGGAGCAACGCCGAAGTCCGCAAGAACGGCGTTCACGGGCTGCGCTCCGCACAGGGCGTCGAACAGCTCGGCAAAGCGGGCCGAATGCACGTGATGGGTTGCCGCGCCCGTCAGGACGCCGTCGGACGTCTTCAGCCGATGTCCGGTCAGCGCGAGATAAAGTCCGATCTCGCCGGGCAGCCGCGGCAACGCCCAGGTCGCCCCGACGTCGGGAAAAAATCCGATCCCCACTTCCGGCATGGCGAACTGGTAGCCGTCGCCGGCGATGCGGTGGCTGCCGTGAACCGAGATCCCGACCCCGCCGCCCATGACGATCCCGTCGATCAGCGAAACATAGGGCTTCGGAAAACGCTTGATGGCGGCATTGAGCGTATATTCGGCACGGAAAAATTGCAGTGCGTCCGCTTGTCGGCCTGCCCTGCCCTGCTCGTAGAGCGCGCGGATATCGCCGCCGGCCGAGAACGCGCGATCGCCATTCGCCTTCACGATAACCCGGCTCACCGACCCGTCGTGCGCCCAGGCCGCCAGCTTTTCGGCGAGCGCGTCGATCATGAAATGGGTGACGGCGTTGAGCGCCTGCGGGCGATTCAGCGTCACGACGCCGGCCGTATCGCGACGCTCGAACAAGACATCGGCCGATGCGGCGTCCATCTAGTTCCCCAGCAAATCCCGGCTGACGATGAGGCGCATCACTTCGTTGGTGCCTTCCAGGATCTGATGCACCCGCACATCGCGCAATACACGCTCGATCGGATGGTCGCGCAGATAACCATAGCCGCCATGCAGTTGCAGACAGCCATTGACCGCCTCAAATCCGATGTCCGTGGCGAACCGCTTCGCCATCGCCGCAAGCCGCGTCGCACCCGGCTCGCCTTGACTGACCGCGTGCGCGGCGCGGCGCACCATCAGCCGTGCCGCCTCCAGTTCCGTGGCATAGTCGGCAATGCGAAAGCGCAGCGCCTGAAAGTCCGAAAGCCGCGCACCGAACTGCTTGCGCTCGCGCATATAATCGAGCGTCCGATCAAGACAGAATTGCGCCCCGCCGATCGAGCAGGCCGCGATATTGAGGCGCCCGCCGTCGAGGCCGGCCATTGCGATCTTGAAGCCCTGCCCCTCCGCGCCGATCAGGTTGTCGGCCGGGACCCGGCAGTTTTCAAACATGACCATGGCGGTCGGCTGCGACTTCCATCCGAGCTTCTTCTCCTGCGCTCCGAACGAAAGTCCCGGCGTCCCGTTTTCGACGACAATGCACGAAATGCCGCGCGGCCCGCTCTCACCGGTGCGCACCATGCAGACGTAAATGTCGGACCGGCCGCCGCCGGAAATGAACGCTTTCGCCCCGTCGAGGATATAGTGCTCCCCGTCGCGCCGGGCACGTGTGGTCAGGCTCGCCGCGTCCGACCCGGCCCCGGGCTCGGTCAGGCAATAGCTCGCGAAATGCTCCATCGTGCACAGCTTGGGAAGAAAGCGCCGGCGCTGACCGCCGCGGCCATAGGCGTCGATCATCCAGGCGGCCATGTTGTGGATGGAAATATAGGCCGCCGTCGAGGTGCAGCCCTGCGCCAGCTCCTCGAAAATGATCGTGGCGTCGAGGCGCGACAATGAGGATCCGCCGACATCGTCGTTGACATAGATGCCGCCGAATCCGAGCGCCGCCGCCTCGCGCAGGATATCGACCGGGAATGTCTCGTTCTCGTCCCAGTCGCGCGCATGCGGCATCATCCGCTCCCGCGCAAACTGCCGTGCCGTCGCCTGGAAGGCCCGCTGATCTTCGGACAGTTCGAAATCCATGGTTCCGACCGATAGAAGCCCGCTTTTTCGGCGTCAATCCGTCCGGTTACACAGGGGTGGCGAGACCGGCCGCGACCGGTTAAACATGCGCTCTGGAGATTGTCATGGCGATCAAATTCGGCCGCCCGATCGAGAGCCGGGCCCGTTTCGTTCCGTCCGATCCGGACGCGGCCGCCCATGCCGATACGTCGCTGCATCTTGTGCGCCGGCCGCGCCGCCTGCGCCGCACCGAATGGTTGCGGCGAATGGTGCGCGAAACCGCGCTGACGGCCGACGACCTGATCTGGCCGATCTTCATCGTCGACGGCAGCAATGTCCGCCAGCCGGTCGCCTCGATGCCCGGCGTCGAACGGCTGTCGGTCGATCAAGCCGTGCGCGCCGCCGAGCGCGCGGCCGCCCTTGCCATCCCGTGCATCGCGCTGTTTCCTTTTACCGATCCGGCGCTGCGCGACGAGGACGGCACCGAAGCTCTCAACCCCGACAACCTCGTGTGCCGGACGGTGCGCGCCATCAAGAAGAGCGTGCCCGATATCGGCATTTTGTGCGACGTGGCGCTCGATCCTTACACCAGCCACGGCCATGACGGGCTCCTGCGCGGGGGGCAGATTGTCAACGACGAAACCGTCGCCGTTCTTGCCCAGCAGGCCCTCGTCCAGGCGCACGCCGGATGCGACATTATCGCGCCGTCGGACATGATGGATGGCCGGGTCGGCGCCATCCGCACGATGCTCGACGGCGCCGGATTTTCGGACGTGGCGATCATGGCCTATGCGGCCAAATACGCGTCGGCGTTCTATGGGCCGTTCCGCGATGCGGTCGGATCGTCGAAGACGCTGACCGGCGACAAGCGCACCTACCAGATGGACTTCGGCAATTCGGATGAGGCGTTGCGCGAGGTCGCGCTCGATCTCGAACAGGGCGCCGACATGGTCATGGTCAAGCCCGGCCTGCCCTATCTCGACATCGTGCGGCGGGTGAAGGACACGTTCGCCGTCCCGACATTCGTCTACCAGGTGTCCGGCGAGTACGCGATGATCATGGCCGCCATCCAGAACGGCTGGCTCGACGCCGATCGCGTGACCTTTGAAAGCGTTGCCGCCTTCAAGCGCGCCGGCGCCGACGGCATCCTGACCTATTTCGCGCCCGCCATCGCAGAGAAGCTGCCGAAGCGATAGTCACTCCATCGCCTCGCCTGGCGCCATGCGGACCGGCTGATATCCGTCGTCCGCCATTGCCCCGATGATTTCGTCGGCATGGGCGCGGTCGCGCGTTTCCACGGTGACGTCGAGGCGCGCACCCTTGGCGGGCACGTCGAGGAACAGGCGCTTGTGGTCGACTTCAAGGATGTTCGCGCCGAGCGCGCCCAGCCGCGTGGCGATCTGGCCGAGCACGCCCGGGCGATCGGGAATGGTCAGCCGGAACGACACGATGCGCTCCTCGCGTTCGAGTTCGCGCACCATGATCGAGGCGAGGATTCGCGGATCGATATTGCCGCCGCACAGGACGAGGCCCACGCGCCTGCCGCGAAAGCGCGCGGGTTCCGCCAGCATCGCCGCAAGCCCGGCGGCACCCGCCCCTTCGGCCATGGTTTTCTGCAACGTCACATAGGCGTTGACGGCACGCTCGAGCTGCGTCTCGTCCACCAGAACGATGTCGCTCACGAGTTCACGCACGATGGGCGTGGCGATGCGTCCGGCGG
>WBUW01000505.1 GCA_008933495.1 Pseudorhodoplanes sp. | reverse complement strand
TCACCGGCGATGTCGGCCAGATCGACGCGCGCGGCTATGTTCATATCGTGGGGCGCGCCAAGGACCTGATCATCACCGGCGGCTTCAACGTGTACCCGAAGGAAATCGAGAGCGAGATCGATGCCTTGCCGGGGGTGGCCGAGTCGGCGGTGATCGGCTGTCCGCATCCCGATTTCGGCGAGGGCGTGACGGCGGTGGTCGTGTGCAAGCCCGGGGCGGCGTTAAGCGAAAAGGCCGTCATCGCCGAGCTGGAGCGCCGGCTGGCGAAATTCAAGCTGCCCAAGCGCGTCCTGTTCGTCGACGATCTGCCGCGCAATACCATGGGCAAGGTCCAGAAGAACGTGCTGCGCGAGCAGAATGCCGGCCTGTACGGCTGACTTTTCGTCCGCCGCATCTTCCATTCGTCGCGAAAGTCGCTACATCGATGGCGGTCCCGCCATGCCCGTCATCTCCGTCGCCGACCTGTCGAAAACCTATGCCAGCGGCTTCCAGGCGCTGAAAGACATCAACCTGGACATCCGCCGCGGCGAAATCTTTGCGTTGCTCGGCCCCAACGGCGCCGGCAAGACCACGCTCATCAGCATCATCTGCGGAATCGTCAATCCGTCGGCCGGCCGTGTCACGGTCGACGGCCGCGACATCATCGCCGATTACCGCGCGGCGCGCGCGGCCATCGGGCTTGTTCCGCAGGAACTGACCACCGACGCCTTCGAGACCGTGTGGGCGACGGTTTCGTTCAGCCGCGGCCTGTTCGGCAAGCCGGCCGATCCCGCCCATATCGAAAAGGTGCTCAAGGATCTGTCGCTCTGGGAGAAGAAGGATTCGACGTTGCGCACGCTGTCGGGCGGCATGAAGCGGCGGGTGCTGATCGCCAAGGCGCTCTCGCACGAGCCGCGCGTGCTGTTTCTCGACGAGCCGACCGCCGGGGTCGATGTCGAACTGCGCAAGGACATGTGGAACGTCGTGCGCACGCTGCGCGATTCCGGCGTCACCGTCATCCTGACCACGCATTATATCGAGGAAGCCGAGCAGATGGCGGACCGCGTCGGCGTGATCAACAAGGGCGAGATCGTGCTGGTCGAGGACAAAGCCGAGCTGATGCGAAAGCTCGGCCGGAAGCAACTGACCATCCATCTGCAGAAGGCGCTCGGGCGCGTTCCGGACAGCCTCGCCGCGCACCGGCTCACGCTGTCGGCGGACGGAATGGAGCTGACCTACAATTACGATAGCGGCGGCGAGCGCACGGGGATCACCGCATTGCTCGGCGGGCTCTATGCCGCCGGCATCCGTTTCCGCGACCTGTACACGACGCAATCCTCGCTCGAAGACATTTTCGTCGGACTGGTGAGCGAGCGATGAATTTCCGGGCCGTTCGCGCGATCTATGTCTTTGAGATGTCGCGCACCGCGCGCACGCTGCTGCAGAGCATCGTCTCGCCGGTGCTCTCGACCTCGCTGTATTTCATCGTGTTCGGCGCGGCCATCGGTTCGCGCATTCCCGAGATCGAGGGGGTGAGCTACGGAGCCTTCATCGTGCCGGGCCTGATCATGTTGATGCTGCTCACGCAAAGCGTGGCCAATGCCTCGTTCGGCATCTATTTCCCGCGCTTTACCGGCACGATCTACGAGCTGCTCTCGGCCCCGGTGTCCGCCTTCGAGATCGTGCTGGGTTATGTGGGCGCGGCGGCGACCAAGTCGCTCATCCTCGGACTGATCATTCTGGCCACCGCCGGCCTGTTCGTGCCGCCGCGGATCGACCATCCGCTCTGGATGCTGGCGTTTCTGGTGCTGACCGCGGTGACCTTCAGCCTGCTCGGATTCATCATCGGCATCTGGGCCGACGGGTTCGAGAAACTGCAGGTGATCCCGCTCCTCGTCATCACGCCGCTGACCTTTCTCGGCGGCTCGTTCTATTCGATCGATGTGCTGCCGCCGTTCTGGCGGACGGTCACCCTGTTCAACCCGGTCGTCTATCTGGTCAGCGGATTCCGCTGGAGCTTCTACGGGGTCGCGGATGTTGGCGTCGGGCTCAGCCTCGGCATGACGTTCGTTTTTCTCGCGATCTGTCTTGCCGTCGTGTGGTGGATATTCCGCACCGGCTACCGGTTGAAGAACTGAAACGCCTTGGAGCATGATCCCGAAAAGTGCGAAGCGGTTTTCGGAAAAGATCATGCGCAAATAAAGAACCACAGCGGGATGACGATCCGAACAAAAGCCGTCCCGCTTCAGACCACCTCGTTTCGGATTGATTCAAATCAACCGGCCGCCGCGGCAAAACGGTTACCTGCGAAGGCGACGCCTATCGTTTCCCCGCGGGCAGCCCGGACCATGAATCACCATCATCGCGAGACGCTGCATCGCACGACGCTGCACGCGCTGTTCGGGCCTCCGGTCCGCGCCAGCAT
>WBUW01000504.1 GCA_008933495.1 Pseudorhodoplanes sp. | reverse complement strand
ATCACGCCGCCGGATCGAGCGGCACGGCGTCGGCGGCGTGATAGGCGCGCGTGCGTGCCGCCTCCAGGCGCGCGACGTCGGGCAGATAGGCGAGCGGAGCCGCCGGCGCGAAGGCGGCGATAAAGGCGGGGAAATCGTCGCCGTATTCGCGCAGGATTTTCGAGCGCGGCGGATGCGCCGGCACGAACAGCCGCGCCATCGCGAAGAAGAATTCCTCGCCGACGATGCGCTCGGTGGCGGGAAAGCGCGCGCGCAATGCGTTGACAAGGCCGACCACGACATTGTTGCGGTAGACGGCAAAGCGGCGGTGCGGCGCCCGGCGCGTGTGGGCGGTGAGGCTGCCGGGCAGCGCGGCGTCCGGATCGAGCAGGGCTTGCGCGAATTGCTGCTGCAAGGCGACCATGGCCGGCTCCCTCAGGCCGCCTGGCGCGCGCAGGCGCGGTCGAGAATGGTCTTGGCGGCCTGCGCCTCGGCGGCGAGCACCGGCCAGGCGGGAACGTCGTTGTCCCATTCGATCAGGGTCGGCAGCGGGCCGGCGGCGTCGATCACGCGCGCATAGAGCGACCAGACCGGATCGGCGACCGGGGCGCCGTGCGAATCGATCAGCAGCGGCGCGCCGGTCTCGTCGCACTGGACGTCGTGGCCGCCGAGATGGATTTCCTTCACGCGGGCAAGCGGAAAGGCGTCGAGATAGGCCTCTGCGCTGGTGCCGTGATTTTGCGCCTGCACGAAGGCGTTGTTGACGTCGAGCAGCAGGCCGCAGCCGGTGCGGCGCGCGATCTCGGCAATGAAGTCGGTTTCGGAAAACGTCGTCTCGGCGAATTGCAGATAGGTCGAGGGATTTTCGAGCAGCATTTCGCGCTGAAGCGTCTCCTGCACCGCGTCGATATGTTCGACGATCCGCGCCAGGGTCGCCTGCGTATAGGGCAGCGGCAGGAGGTCGTTGAAATAGGTTTCCCCGTGCGAGGACCAGGCCAGATGCTCGGAGAAGCTTGCCGGCTGGTAGCGCTCGCACAGCGCCTTCACGCGCGCAAGATGATCGCGGTCGAGCGGCGCCGCGGCCCCGATCGACAGGCCGACGCCGTGGACCGAAAGCGCGAAGCGCCCGCCGAGCGCGCGCAGATGGGCGTGCGGGGCGCCGCCTTCGCCCAGATAGTTCTCGGCGTGGATCTCGACGAAGGCGATCGGCTGCTCGCCGGCCATGATGTCGGCGAAATGCTGCGCCTTGAAGCCCACGCCCGGCGCGGCCGGCAGGGCGCTTGCCCGATACGAAATCCTGTGCGTGTCCGAATGCGCGTCCGCCGGCATGTTCGCCTCCTCGTTTCACAGGGTTCACATGGCAGGAGAGGGGGCGCACGCCGGCCGCGCGCGCCCCGCTCGCAGGGTCCGGGCTCAGGCCTTCGGGCTGAGCGAGCCGTTGCCTTTCGGCGTCGTCATCGCGGCGCAGGTACCCTTTTCGACGTATTTCCAGGCATTGCCCTGGTAATCGACCTTGGAGGTGCCGGCGCAGGTGGTGCCCGGTCCGGCGGCGCAGTCGTTCTTGCCGGCGAGCGCGACGCCATAGCACTTGTCCTTGCCGGGCTGCGGCGCGGCCGGTGCGGCCGAGGCCGCCGCGGCGATCAGTGACATGGCGGCGGCGAAAGAACCCGCGAGCGCGGCAGCGGTGAGGGTGGACTTGGGTGTCATCTGAAAATCCTTCCAGTCGGTTTGACGTTTCCGGTGCGGCACCGGGCGCAGGACGCCCGGTGCCCGGACGGGGCACGCGTCCCCCTCCTGTCCGCTTGTTCGTCACCGGCGGCCCCCCCGTTACCGGCTCACTTTTTTGTGTTTGGCCGCTATTCCGCCCTGTCACGAGCATGTGATTGCGGCCACCGCGCCGTAACATTAGGACCGGTGCGCGCGAACATAAGGATCAGGACACCCGGTGACCGACCGCGACCGCGAATGGACCGCATTGATGCGTGCGGCGCGTGCCGGCGACCGCTCGGCCTATGACCGCATGCTGCGCGAGGTCGCGCAGGCGATGCGGCCGGTCGTCCGGCGCGGCTTGCTGCGCTACGGCGGCAATGCGTCCGACACGGAGGATGTGGTGCAGGACATTCTGATCGCGCTGCACTTGAAGCAGCACACCTGGGACGAGACGCGTCCGTTCGCGCCCTGGCTGTCGGCGCTCGCGCGCTACAAGATGATCGACGCCCTGCGCCGGCGCGGCCGCCGCGCCGAGGTGCCGATTGAGGATTTCAGCGCCACGCTGGCCGCCGCGCCGGCCGAGGAGCCGCTTGCCGAGCGCGATGTCACGCGCTCGCTGCAGGCCTTGCCGGCGCGCCAGCGCGAGGTGGTGCACACGATCGCGGTCGAGGGCGCCTCGATCGCGCAGACGGCGCGGCGCCTGCGCATGAGCGAAGG